>NZ_JBVKAT010000003.1:0-128335 GCF_055598485.1 Streptomyces sp. NPDC107521 | reverse complement strand
CCTTCCTACGGTGAGGAGGAGCCTCCTTCGTACGGTGAGGAGGAGCCTCCTTCGTACGGTGAGGAGGAGCCTCCTTCGTACGGTGAGGAGGAGCCTCCTTCGTACGGTGAGGAGGAGCCGCCTTCCTACGGTGAGGAGGAGCCCCCGTCCTACGGTGAGGAGGAGCCCCCGTCCTACGGTGACGAGGAGACCCCGCCCTCGCACCACCCGCGTCCGCACCCGCACGGCAAGCCGCCCGCCATGGCGGAGACCGGTACCGAGGGCGCCCTGGGCGCCGCTGCCGCCGGTGCCGTGCTGCTGGCCGGCGGGATGATCCTGTTCCGGCGGGGCCGCGTGGCCGCCCGTCGCTGACCCCGGGGCCGCGGCCCCGTCCCGCTGTCGCCCCCGGCCGGTACCGCACCACCGGCCGGGGGCGACGCGTGCCCGGCCGCGGCGCGCCCGTCGGCCGCGGCCCGGGCGCGGACCCCGGCGCGCCCCGCCGGAGCCATGAGGGGGCTTCGGACGACCGGGTGCCGAAGGACGTCGGGCGAGCGCAGGAGAGGAGCAGGTATGGGGGATCGGGGAGCGAGGGGACCCCGTCGGCGACGGACCGGCGGCGCCGGGACCGGGCCCGCGGGCAGGCGCCTCGCGTGGGCGGTGGCCGCGAGCGCGCTGGCGGCGGTGGCGGCACTGATGGCGGGTTCCCTGACCGGCGCGGACGCGCCGGCCGGGTCCCCCCGGCCTCCCTCCGGCGCGGCCGTTCCGCCGGACGCGTCCGGAGACCCGGCCCGGGTCCCCGCGCCGGAGGAGGAGGCCGCCGAGGCGGCCGGGACTGCGGCGCCCGCAGGGGCGTCGGCCGGGCCGTCGGGTCCGGACTTCGGCGCCTATCTGGACTACGGTCCCCGGGGTGTCGCGCGGATGGCCGGGCTGAGCCGGTGGCTGGGCGGCGCCGAGGTGAGGGTCGGCCACACCTATCTGCCCGGCGACCGCTGGAGCAACATCGAGGGCGCCCCCGGCTTCCTCGACCTCTGGGCGGACTGGCGCACCGGCGGCGCCGACCGGACGCTCGTCCTCAACGTGCCCATGCTGGAGCGGAACGAGGAGGGCGTCGGCGACCGCGAGGTGCGGCGGCTGCTCCGCCGGGGCGCGGCGGGGGAGTTCGACCACCACTTCCGGGCGCTGGCCCGGCGGCTGGTCGCCCTGGAGGTCCCGGACACCGTGCTGGTGCTCGGCTGGGAGATGAACGGCATCACCTACACCCACCGCTGCGGCCCGGACCCGGAGGCGTGGAAGGCGTACTGGAACCGGATCGTCACCGCCATGCGAGCCGTGCCCGGCCAGCGGTTCCGCTTCGACTTCACGCCGAGCCGCGGGCTGGACGCGGTGCCCTGGACCGCGTGCTACCCGGGCGACGCCGTCGTCGACGTCATCGGCATGGACGCCTACGACCAGCCGCGCGGCATGCCCTTCGCGGAGCAGGTGCGGGAGCCGTACGGCCTTCAGGCGCACGTGGACTTCGCGAAGGCGCACGGGAAGCCGGTCTCTTACCCGGAGTGGGGGCTGTTCCGCAACGGCGACAACGCGGAGTACATGCGGGGGATGCTCGCCTGGATGGACGAGCACCGGCCGCTCTACCAGACGCTCACCGACTACTGCCCGCACGGCGTCTGGCAGTGCGGCGACAACCCCCGGGCGAGCGCCGTCTACCGGGCCGCGCTCCGGGGCCGCACCGGCGGTCCGCGAACGTAGCCCCCGTGGCGGCGGGGCGGAGCCGGGGCCCGGCGGGGCGTCGGCCGGGGCGGCGCCGCCCGCGCCGAGGGCCGAGCCGGGAGGCCGCCGCGGCACCGAGGGGTGGGCCCGGGTGGTCGAGGGGTGGGACCGGGGGGCCGCCGCGGCCCGCGCCGCCCCGCCGCCGGGACCGCCCGCCGGACGTCCCGGTCCGCCCGGACTCCCCGGTGCCGGGGGAGCCCCGGTGGCCGGCGGGCCGCGGGGTCCCGGCGTCCCGGCGGACCGCCCGGGGGAGGGGCGCGCCGCTCGGTCCCGCCCCCGGCCGCTCAGTCCCCGCCGTCGGCGGACTTCCCGCGGCGGAGCAGCTCCCGGACGGTCCGCCGGGCGGCGGCGCCGCCCAGGGCCGCCGCCAGCAGCGGTGCGGTGCGGCGCCGGGCGAGCAGCAGCCGCCGGTTGGCGACCGGGCGGGGGTGCCAGTGCCGTTTGTAGGGTTCGCTGCCCCGCAGCAGGCTCAGCACGGCGGGTCGGGGGCCGGTACCCGTGCCGGGGTCCCCGGCGTCGGCCTCCGGTCCGGGTCCGGTGAGGGTCCCGGCGCAGGCGGACAGCAGCATCACCGCCACGTCGGCCCGCAGCTCGCGCAGCCGGGGGTGGGCGCCGTACAGGTAGCCCCCGGCCAGCCGGGGCGAGCACAGCGTCATGTCGACGGCGACCACCTCGTCGTCCAGCCGGAACTCGGTGACCACGGCGTCCCCGTCGGCCACCATCGGGCCGGCGGCACGCGCCAGGTGCTCGTGGAACCGGGGGCGCAGGTGTTCGCCGGTCACCCCGCGGTCCCGCCACTGCAGGCGGTGCAGCTCCAGCAGGCGGCGGACGGCCTCCCCGGTCTCCTCGGGGAGCACGGGGCGGCTCTTGACGCCGAGCGCGTCCAGTCTGCGCAGCTGGGCGCGGGCCCGCTGCCGGGCCCCGGCGGCGGGGAGCCGGGCGATCAGCGCGTCCATCGGGACGGCGGGCAGCTCCAGGCAGAGCGAGTCGTCCCGCACCCGGCGGGGGCCGCGCCAGTGTGCGTGGAGGGCCTCGGCGGCGGCGCCGGGCCGCACCTCGCGCAGGTCGACCAGCGCGGTGCGGGCCGTCCGGGACAGGGCGTCGGCGAGCGCGGCGGCGGCTGCCGGTCCGCGGTCGTCGTCCAGCAGGACGTCCCCGTGGTCGGAGACGGCCCCGCCGAGCGGGACCAGGGCCGGGAGGGGGCGGTGGACGCGCATCAGCGGCGCGGCGGCGACGAGGTCGGGGCCGTCGCGGACCAGGAGCAGCCGCAGCCGCCCGGGGCGGCCGTACGACAGCCACCAGGAGTGCAGCCAGGCGTGGCTCTGGAACGGGGTGGCGGCGGCGCACCGCCGGTACAGGCGCCGCCAGTCGGGCGCCAGAGCGGCGAAGTCACCCGTGTCGGTGACGAGTTCGTGGGTGAGGGTCACGGCCGGGCGGTGGTGTCGGGAGCGGTCGCGACGGCGCGCCCGGCGGGTGCCGGGGCGGGGCCGGGCACGGCGGCTCCGGGGGCCCCGGGGGCGGTTCCGGGGGCGGGGCGGCCGCCCGGCGGGCCCGCGGCGCGGCGGGGGCGGACCAGCAGGACGAGCCCGGCGAGCAGGCCGCCCGCGCTCGCGCCGACCAGGGCGGTCAGGACGGGGGAGGCGGAGGACGGGGCGGCCGGCTCGGTGGCGCGGGCGAACGGGCGCAGCCGGACCCGGGTGTCGGCGGCCTCGGCGTCGGCGTGCCGGGTGAGGGCGAGCGAGACCGCGTCGGCCATGGCGACGGCCCGGGCGGGACGGGTGGAGGTGGCGGCGACGGCGATCATCGGGGCGTCCGGGGAGGTGGCGGTCCGCACGGACCGCTCCAGCGTCGCCACCGGCACCCGGGCCCGCGCCTGGGCGTCCCCCAGCACGGCGAGCTGGGTGGCGACCCGGCCGTAGGCCTGGGCGAAGCCGAGGGCGGAGGCCGGGTCGGTGCCCTCGGCGGCGACGGCGACGACATAGCTGGTGGCCGTGTACTCGGGCGGTGTGGTCAGGCCGTGGGCACCGCCGAGGAGTCCCCCGGCGAGGACGCCCGCGGGGAGCAGGATCCAGCGGGGCGGCCTGCGCCGCCGCCGGGGGGCGGGCGGCACGGCGGGGTCGGAGGTGTCGGCGGCGGGTACGGCCGGGGCGAACGGGGCGGCCGGGGCCTCGGCCGCGGCGTCCCGGGCCGCGCGCCTGGCCCTGGCCCGGGCCTTGGCGGTGGGCCTGGCGCCGGCGGTGCCCTCGTCCTTGTCCCTGGCGGTGGCGGTGGCGGTGGGTCCGGTGGTGGTCATGCGGGGCTGACTCCCTGGGGTGCCGGGCGCGCCGCGGGTGTCAGGGCGTGGGCGTACACGTCCGTCAGACGGGCGGCGCTGCGGGTGATGCAGTAGTGGCGGGCGGCCTCGGGGGCCGTACGGGGGCGGGGTCCGGCGGCGCGGACCGCGGCGAGCGCGCGGGCGAACTCCGGGGCGCCGCCGGTGACCCGGCGGGCGGCGGGCGCCGCGTCCGGCGGCAGGTCCTCGACGGCGGGGCAGGAGGTGTGGAGCACCGGCAGCCCGGCGGCCAGGCCCTCGACCACCGCCAGGCCGAACGCCTCCTCGGCGGACGGGGAGGCGAGCACGTCCATGGCGGCGGTCAGGGCCGGCAGGCCGGGGCCGGGCGAGCCGTCCGGGACGCCGGGGCGCACGCCGGTGAACACGACCCGGCCAGAGACCCCCGCGCGGTGGGCGGCCCGGCGCAGCCGCTCCTCCTCGGGGCCGCCGCCGACGAGCAGCAGCCGCCAGTCGCCGGGCAGCAGCGCGAGGGCGTCGACGAGGACGCCGAACCGCTTCCCGGCCACCAGCCGTCCGACGCCCCCGACGACGAAGGCCCCGTCGGGCAGGCCCAGCCGGTGCCGGGTGCGCAGCCGCAGCGCCGGGTCGAAGCGGAAGCGGGCCAGGTCGACGCCGTTGGGGACGACCTCGATGCGGGTCCCGGGCACGCCCCAGCGGCGCAGCCGGGCGGCGACGGTGGGGGAGACGGCGACCGTGGTGCGGCCCAGCCGCTCCCCGGCCAGGTAGAGGGCGCGCACGCCCGGGGTGAGGGGGCGGCCCTCCATCAGGGAGTCGCCCAGGGAGTGCTCCGTGGCGACGACGGCGCGGACCCCGGCCAGCCGGGCGGCGATCCGGCCGTAGAGGCAGGCCCGGTAGAGATGGGTGTGGACGAGGCCGTAGCCGCCGTTCCGGATCAGGCGGACGAGGCGGGGCAGCGCGCTCGGGTCGCGGTTGCCGGCCATGCCGAGGTGGGCGACCCGGACCCCGTCGGCCCGCAGCCCGGCGGCGACCGGTCCGGGTTCGGTGAGGGTGACGACGTCGCAGTCGACCGGCAGGTGCCGCAGCAGCAGCCGGAGCTGTTGTTCGGCGCCGCCGACGCCGAGGCCGGTGATGATGTGCAGGGCCCGCATCTCACACCCCCGCCGGGGGGCGTCGGCGCAGCCGGTGCAGCCGGGTCTTGAGCAGCAGCCGGACGGCGGTGTCGCGCTGGCCGACATGGGCGCGGGGCAGGGCGTGCGGGCCGGTCAGCGGGCCGGGGTCGATGGCGCAGGCGTAGCGGTACCCGGCGGCGCGGACGGCGGCCACGGCCCGGCCGTCGAGCGCGCCGTACGGGTAGCAGAACCCGGCGGCCGGAGCACCGGTCACCTCCGCGAGCAGTGCTCTGCTCCCGGCGGTCTCGGCCCGGAGCGCGGCGTCGTCCGCGGTGGTGAGGTCGATGTGGTCCAGGCCGTGCGAGCCGATCTCGACGCCCTCGGCGGCGGCGCGCCGGATGCCGTCGGCGCTCAGCAGGGGCCGGCGCGGGCCCAGCGGGTCCCAGGCGTTGACGCCGCCGAGCCGCCCCGGCAGCACGAACAGGGTGGCGCCGCAGCCCCAGCGCCGCAGCCGGGGCAGGGCGTGTTCGACGAAGTCGGCGTAGCCGTCGTCGAAGGTCAGCCCCACCAGGTCCCGGCCGCCGCCGCGGGCCCGCTCGGCCAGCAGCTCGGCCACGGACACCCCGCGCAGTCCGTGCCGCCGCAGCCAGCCGAGCTGCGCGTCGAGCCGCTCGGGGGTGACGGTGATCCGGTAGGGGTCGTCGGAGCGGTCGCCCACGGAGTGGTACATCGCCACCCAGGGGACCGCGCCGGGGCGCGGGCGGGCGTCAGCGGACGCTGCGGTTACGGCCATGCGGAAGCCTTTGCGTGACGGAGCGGACGAGGGCGGGGACGGGGGCGAGGCCCCGCAGTCGCAGGACGCGGCCGAGCAGCACGAGGACACCGGTGGCGGTCGCGGTGCCGACGGCGACCTGGAGGGCGGTGCCGGGGACCCGGTCGGCGGCCACCGCCCCGGCCGGCGCCGCCAGGGCCGCAGCCGTGACCGCCCGGCCCAGGTCGGCCAGGACGCGCCGGACCCGGAGCGGGACGCCGCGCGGTCCGGTCCCGGCGAGCAGCAGCGCGGCGGAGAGGGTGATCCCGGCGGCGTTGGCGGCGGCGATGCCGGTGACGCCCCAGGAGGGCGCGAGGGCGGCCCCGGTCCCGGCGGTGACGGCGATCCCGGCGGCCATCGCGCCCAGCGGGTACCAACTGGCGCGGCCCGCCGAGAAGTAGGAGCGGGCCAGCGCGCCCACCACCGTCTGGCCGAGCAGCCCGAGCGCGTACACCCGCATGACGCCCGCCGTGGCCGCCGTGTCGGCGGGGGTGAACGCGCCGCGCTGGAAGAGGAGCCGGGTGATCCCGGGGGCGCAGGCGACGACCGCTGCCGTGCCCAGCAGCACCAGGAACGCGGCCACCGCCACGTCCCGTTCCACCCGGTCGCGGGCGCCCGCGGTGTCGCCGTCGGCCAGGGCGCGGGCCACCACCGGGAAGGTGACCGTGCACAGCATCAGCGACAGGGTCATCGGGATCTGCGCCACCTTCTGGGCGTAGTTCAGGTGGGAGATGGCCCCGGACGGCAGCCCCGAGGCGAGGAACCGCTCGATGAGCACCTGCGACTGGCGGCACAGCGCGAAGAGGAGGACCGCGCCGAACAGGCCGGTGGCCAGGGGACGCGGGGCGGCGGGGATGCCCGGGGCGCGAGGGACGGCTGTGACGTCCGGGGCGTCCAGGACGGCTGGGACGGCTGTGACGTCCGGGGCCGGGGCCGGCCCCGGGGGCCGGGGTCCGGTGGCCCCGGCCCGGCCGTCCTCCGGTCCGGGGGGCCGGGACACGGGTGCCGCCGGAGGTGCGGGGCGGCGCAGCTCCCTCAGCAGGGAGGGGAGCTGGACCGCCGCCATCAGGCAGCCGCCCAGTGCCACCCCGGCCGCCGCCGAGCGCACCCCCCACCGGCCGCCCAGCAGGAGCATGGTGGTGATGACACCGGCGTTGTAGGCGACGTAGATCGCCGCCGGGGCGAGGAAGCGGCGGTGGGCGCGCAGGGCCGCGCTGAAGTAGCCGGCCAGGCCGAAGCTCAGGACGCAGGTCGCGGTGAGCCTGGTGCAGTCCACCGCCAGCGCCCGGTCCGGCAGCCCCGGTGCCAGGACCCCGACCAGCCAGGGCGCGGCGGCGGCCAGCAGGGCGCCGGTGGCGGCGAAGACGAGGGCCAGCCGGGGCAGGGTCGAGGCGGTCAGGGCGCGGACCGGGTCGCCCGCGCCGTCCCGGGCGCGGCGGGACAGGGCCAGGCTGAACATCGGGACCAGGGCGAAGGCCAGCCCGTCCTCGATGAGCAGCGTCGCCGCGAACTCCGGCACCGTCCAGGCCACCAGGAACGCGTCCGTCCCGCTGCCGGCCCCGAACAGCCGGGCGAGCGCCTGGTCCCGGGCCAGCCCCAGCACGGAGCCGGCCACCGACAGGGCCGCCGTCAGCAGCGCGGCCCGTGCCAGGAACCCCCCGGAGGACCGGTCGGGGCGGCCGGACGGTGCCGGGGCGTCCGTCGTCCCTGGCGGCGCGGCCGGGAGAGCGGGGGAGGGGAGGTCCGTCACACCGCCTCCCGGGGGCCCAGCGCCCAGTGGGCCGCCAGGCCGAGGCAGACGGCCGTCAGCACGGTCGAGGGACCGCCGATGTCGGCGTAGGCGAAGTCGGTGAGCTGCCAGAGCAGCAGCCCGCAGGCGGTCAGCGCGCAGCCGTCCGCCCCGCGCGCCCCCTCGGCCCGACGGGTCCCCCCGGCGCGGGTCGCGCCCGTGACTCCCTTTGCCCTCGGGGTACTTGGCGCCGAAGCGGCGTCGGGCACGTCCCCGGCACGGTGGGTACCGGTGGCGCCCGGCGCCCCCGTGGTACGCGACGCCCCCGTGGCTCGGGGTCCCCCCGTGGCGCCGAGGACCGCCACGGCCCCGGGCGAGGCGACGGCCCAGGGCGCTCCCACGCTCCCGGGGGTCCCGGGGGCGCTGGTGGTCCAGGGGGTTCCGGTGGCACCGTGGGCTTCCACGGCAGCGGGCGCCGACACGGGCCCGAGTGCTCCCTCGGCCCCGTCGGTTCGCCCGGCGCCGGGTGCTTCCTTGGCGCCGGGCCCTCCGAGGACACCGGGCCCTCCGAGGACACCGGGCCCTCCGAGGACACCGGACCCTTCGGGGGCAGTGGGCACCCCGGGCCCTCCGGGCACCCCGGGGACCCCAGGCACCTCGGGCACGCCCGCTGGCGTCCGGGCGCCGGGCACGTCTGCGCCACCGCCGGTTCCCCCGGCACGGGGCACGCCCGTGACTCCGGAGGCCCTCGCGGCGCCGGCATGCGCGACCGCACCGCGGGTTTCCCCGGCACGGGGCGACGCCCCGGCCCCGGCCCCGGCTCCTCCCACGGTCCGGTGGGCCTTTACCGCGCCGTGCGCCGTCACGGCCCCGGGTCCTCCCCCGGCCCGGTGGGCCTCCACCGCGCCGTGCGCCGTCACGGCCCCGGCTCCTCCCCCGGCCCCGTCGGCCTCCACCCCGCCGTGCGCCGTCACGGGACCGGGTCCTCCCACGGCCCCGTGGGCCCCCGCCGCGCCGTGCGCCCTCGCGATCCCGGGCCGTTCCACCGCACTCCGCGGCGCCACGCCGGCGGGTGTCCCCGCAGCGCCTTGGCCCCCCGCCCGGGGACACGTCCCCGCCGCACCGCCGTCCGGCCCCGGCCCCGCCTCCACCTCCGGCCCCGCCTCCGTGCGCGTCCCCGCGTACAGCCGTCGCAGGCCGAGGGCGAGGAGGGCCAGCCAGCATCCGGCCAGGCCCGAGAGGCCGATGAGGCCCTGCTCGGCCAGGACCAGCAGATACATGTTGTGCGGGGAGAGCAGCGGCTGCCGCACGTAGCCCGTCCCCGCCCCGTCGGTCTCGCCGCCCGACGACAGGGCCAGCGAGGCATGGGTGTCCCGGTGGTCGGGGAAGCCCTTGAGGCCCACCCCGGTCAGCGGGCCCTCCCGCCACATGTCCACCGCCGCCGCCCACATGGTGTACCGGTCGGTGACGGACCGGTCGGGCGCGTCGGCGACCCGGGTGATGCTGTCCAGGCGCTCCTGGAGCATCGCCGTGCCGACCCCGAGGCCGCCGACCAGCACCACGCCCGCCGCGACCGCCGCCGCCCCCACCGCCAGGGCCCGCCGCGCCCCGGTCAGCAGCACCTGCGCGGCGCACGCCACCGCCGTCGCGATCCAGGCGCCCCTGCTGAAGGAGAGGGCCAGCGGCGGCAGCAGGACCAGCGCGCACCCGGCGGCGACGGCCCTGCGCCGCGCGGGGCCGTGGCCCAGCGCGAGGCCCACCGCGCAGACCAGGCCCAGGGAGACCACCGTCGCCATCCCCATCACGTCCTGCGACCCGAAGGTGCCCACGGCCCGGATCGGCTCGCCCCGGTAGAAGGCGCCGGTCGCGGTGGCGTACTGGTGCACTCCGAGGGCCCCCTGCCAGAGCGCGAGCCCCACCAGGGACCAGGCGAGCAGCCGGGCGTCCCGGCGGTCGCGCACCAGCAGCAGCACGGTGGCCGGGACGAGGACGAAGACCTGGAGGTAGCGGCCGAACCCGGCCGGCCCGGCGCCCGCCGAGGCGCCCGCGGCGGCCAGGGTGAGCCCGGGCACCGGCAGCGCCAGCACCGCGACGGCCCGGCGGGACAGGGGCCGCCGCCGCCCGCGCGCCAGCCGGACCGCGCAGTACAGCACCGCCAGCGCGGAGACCGCGTCGGCCGGGTGGGCGCCGCCGCCCGGCGCGACGGGCAGGGCGAGCAGCGCGACGACCGCCACCACCGCCAGGACGGGCGGCGGGCGCCGGACGGCCGCGGCGGACCACCGGGGCGGGGCGTGGCTCACGGCGGTCAGCTCCCCGAGGGGCGGACGAGCGCGGCGGCGGTGCGCAGCAGGATGCAGACGTCCAGCCACAGCGACCAGTCGTCGATGTAGGCGTTGTCGAAGCGGGCCCGGTCCTCGATGGAGGTGTCCCCGCGCAGCCCGTTGACCTGCGCGAGGCCGGTGATCCCGGCCGGCACCCGGTGACGGGCGGCGTATCCGGGGTGGGTCCGGCTGAACCGGGCGACGAAGTAGGGGCGTTCGGGGCGCGGGCCGACCAGGCTCATGTCGCCGCGCAGCACGTTCCAGAGCTGGAGCAGCTCGTCCAGCGAGGTGCGGCGCAGGAAGCGGCAGAACCACGGCATGCGCCGCTCGTCGGCCACGCTCCAGCGGGTGGCCGCCTCGTGCTCGTCGGCCGGGCGGTGGGTGCGGAACTTCAGCAGGGTGAAGGTGCGGCCGCCCTGGCCGACGCGTTCCTGGCGGAACACCACCCCCGGGCCGCCGCTCACCCGCAGGGCCCCGGCGCAGACCAGCAGCAGCGGGGCGAGCAGGAGCAGCAGCGCCGCCGAGACGGCCACGTCCAGGACCCGCTTGCCGGTGCCGCCGGGCCGCCCGGTGCCGCCGTCCGCCCGGCGGCAGGCGAACCCGGCGAGCCGCTCCCGGCCCGGGGCGGCGGGGACGTCGGCCTCGACCTCCCACACCGCGCAGCCCGACTCGGCCAGCGTCCGCAGCAGGGCCGCCCGCCGGGCCGGGGCCGGCGGGCGCACCGCCAGCACCTCGCGGACGCCGTTCTGCACCACGGCCCGGCGCACCTCCTCGCGAGTGGTCAGCACCGGCAGGCCGGGGGCGCCGCGCGGCCCGTCGGCGACCACCCCGACCGGGCGCATCCCGCAGCGCGGATGGCGCAGCACGGCGGCGGCGACCCGCTGGGCGGCCTGGGCGGGGCCCACGACGAGGGCGGCGCGCGGCCGGCGCAGCAGCGCGGCGCGGTGCCGCCGGTGCGCGGCGCCCCGGGCGGCGCAGGCCGCCGCCGTGTGCAGCAGGAACCCGAGCAGCAGGGTGCGCGGGGACAGCGCGCTCGGCGGGGAGTACGCCGCCAGCAGCGCCGCCAGGGCCAGCCACAGCACCGCGATCCGCCCGCACAGCGCGGGCAGTTCGTCCAGGACGCCGGGCAGCCGCCGGGCGGGGCGGAGGTGCAGCAGCAGCGCCCCGGCGGCCAGGAGGGCGACCAGCAGCGGGCGGTGCGGGGCGCCGTCGAGGACCAGCGCGCCGGGCAGGGCCGCGGCGCCGTCGGCGGCGAGCAGCGGCAGCACGGCCGCCGGGCGCGGCGCCGGGGGCCCGGCGGACGGCCGGAAGCCGTCCGCGCCGGGGCGCGGGGCCAGCACCGACACGGGTGACGGACCGAGGGCCCGCGGCTCACCGGCGGGGATGGGGACGGTGCTTTCCGCGGTCACGGCTGGGGGCTCTCCCTGCACTCGGGGGACAGGGCGGCGGGCCGTGCCCCGCCCGGCGCGGCGGGGCATGGCGGGCGGACGGCGGGACCGGGGCGCGGGCGCCGGGGGCCGGGCGGCGCGGCGGCGGGCAGCAGCTCGCGGTAGAGGGAGGTCAGGGCGGCGGTGGTGCGCCGCACGTCGTGCGCGGCGAGGACGTGGGCGCGGCCCCGGCGGCCCAGCGCGGCGCGCAGCCGGGCATCCGGGAGCAGCGCGACGAGCGCGCGGGCCAGGGCGGCGGGGTCCTCCGGCGGCACCAGGCAGTGCGCGGCGAGCGCCCTCGGCAGGGCCTCCCGGGCGCCGTCGGTGTCGGTGACGATCACCGGCCGCCCGCAGGCCAGCGCCTCCAGCGGGGCCAGCGCCATGCCCTCCCAGCGCGAGGGCAGCACGACCAGGTCGGCGGCCCGGTACCAGTCGGCGGGGTCGCGGACGGCGCCGGCGAACCGCACCGTCGCCGGGGCGCGCGCGGCGAGCGCGGCCCGGTCGGGACCGTCGCCGACCAGCACCAGCCGGGCCCCGGGCAGCCGTGCCGCCACCGCCTCCCAGGCGCGGAGCAGCACGTCCTGCCCCTTCTGCCGGCACAGCCGTCCCACGCACACCACCAGCGGCCCGGCGGCCCCGTCCCCGGCCGGGGCGCCCGGACCGGTCCCGGTCCCGGGCGCCGCCGGGCGGAAGAGGACGGTGTCCACCCCGTTGGGGAGCACCGCCCACCGTCCGGGCACGCCCGCCCGCTCGCCCCGCCGCCGCTCCGCCTCGCTCACGCACACCGTCCGCGCCGCCCAGCGCGCCGCGTACCGCTCCCAGCGCAGCGCCAGCGCCGCCGCCGTCCCGCCGACCGCCTCGAACGACCAGGCGTGCGGCTGGAACACCGTCGGCACCCGGCCGCGCACGGCGAGCCGGGCGGCGAGACCGGCCTTGGCGCTGTGTGCGTGCACCAGATCCGGCCGCACCTGTCCGACGAGCCGGGCCAGCCGGGCCGTCTCCGCCCCGAGCGCGGGGCCCGGCGCCCGGGAGGCGGACCAGTGCCGCACGTCCGCGCCGAGCGCCCGCAGCCGGTCGGCGAGCGGACCGTCCGGACAGGCGACCACGACCTCCAGCCCGTCATCGAGCTGACGGAACGTCACATCACCCACGACGCGGGCGACTCCGCCGTCCACCGGCTGGGTGATGTGCAGGACCCTCGGCCGGGACCCGGTCGGTGGCGGATGCATGCGCGTCTCCTCGCTCGCGGGAGTGCGGGGGCCGGCGGGACGCGTCTCGTCGCGTGGTTCCGGCCGCGCCGCGGCGTACGCCGGCGGGCGGAACCGGTGGACCGCGCATGACCGGCGTGCCCTTTCGGAGCTTCGGACAGTGCCTCGGCCGGTGTCCCGCGGAGGGCGCGGGAGGTGCCTCGGACGCTGGGACTCTAGCCGCAATCAGTACTAATACGGTGAAATCGGGTATCCGTGTTGGACCGGTGAAGGGCGGCCCCCGGGGAGATCACCCCTTTGGCGGCACAACCCCCGGGAGCACGGGGCGTTGACACTGCGCCGGGCATCCCCGCCCGGATGTCTGACGAGCAACCCCCAAGGAGCACCTCTCCATGTCGCGTATCGCGAAGGGCCTGGCCCTGACCTCCGTCGCCGCCGCCGCGGTGGCGGGCACCGCCGGTGTCGCCGCTGCCGACAGTGGCGCGCAGGCCGTCGCCGCCCACTCCCCGGGCGTCCTGTCCGGCAACGTGCTGCAGATCCCGGTCCACGTCCCGGTCAACGTCTGCGGCAACACCATCGACATCATCGGCCTGCTGAACCCCGCGTTCGGCAACGGGTGCGTGAACGGCTGACGCCGCTCCCGGCACCCGGGCCGGCCGTCCGCCGCGCGGTCACCCCGCGCGGGCGGGCGGCCGGTTCCGCGTTCCCCGGCACACTCCCGGCCGGTCCCGCCCTCCCCGGGGCGCGGGACCGGCCGGGAGTGTGCCGGGGATCTCATATGTCTTGCGCCGGGCGTGGTTTCCCCGCCCCCTCCGCGCTCGTTGGGCACGGCGCCAGCACGTCCACCGGCGACCCCCGTCGCCGACGAAAGGAACACGATGAAGTCCCTGAAGGCTGCCGCTGTCGTTGCCGGGTCCCTGGCCCTCGCGGGCGCCGCCGCGCCCGCGTTCGCCCAGAACACCGCCGACCTCACGCCCACCAGCCTCAACGGCGCGGTGAACTCGCTCACCAAGGGCCCCATCGACGTGATGCCGCTCAAGCACCAGTCGGACGCGCTCGACACCGAGAACAAGGACTCCGTGCTGCACACCGTGAACGGCGCGACCCGGAAGCTCAACACCGGCACCGGCCTGCTCGGCGGCCTCCCGCTCGGCGGCTGACCCGCCCCGTCACGCACTCCCGAAAGGAGCCGCGCCCGCCATGAAGCGGACCACCAGAGGCGCCCTCGCCGCCGCCGTCGCCGGTCTGGCCGCCGCCCTCGGCGCCACCGCCACCCCCGCCGCGGCCGCCGCGGCGGTCCCCGTGCCGGTGCCGCTCGGCGGCGCCGAGACCGCCCTCGGCGCGGAACTGCCCGAGATCGCGGGCGAGCTGCCCGTGCCCACGGCCGGCGCCCCCGAGGGCCCCCGGTACACCGAGGGCCGCCTGCTGCCCGACCGGACCCTGCCCCAACTGCCGGTGACCGGGGGGCTGCCCGGCCTCGACGTCCGCCAGCCCCTGCCGCGCCTGCTCGGCGAGGGCTTCGACCACGCCGCCCTCGACGCCCCCGCCGCCGGGCTGCGCACCCTGACGCCCGGCCTGGCCCTGGACACCCCGCTGCGCGCCCCCGCGGCCGCCGGCGGGCTCCCGTCCCTCGGCCTCCCCCGCGCGGGTGTACTCGCGCCCGTCGTCGAAACGGTGCCCGCGGCCGGTCTCGGTGTGGGACCGGGCCTGTAGGAGGCCGTCGCCCGTTCCCGGCGCGGCGGCCGGACGTCCGGCCGGCCGGTGCTCCGTGTGGCCCTGCGGTGAGTGACCGCAGGGCCCGTCGCCCGGTTACCGCTACCGAGCGCGGACCAGCGCACCGAACGAGAACGAGGAGCGAGCCATGGCCAACACCACCGGCACAGCGGCGGACCCGGCGGACGGGACCGGCCGGGAACCGGGCGGCCCGGCGAGAGGCGGACCCTTCCACGGCACCAGGCGGGAGATGATGCGGGGACTGCTAGCCCCCGCCCTCGCCCTCTCCGTGGCCCCGCTGATCGCGGCCTCCGCGCCCGCCGACGCCGCCCGCGGCACCCGCCCCGCGCCCCCGCTGCCGGGTGCCGAACCGCCGTCCGGCGGACGGACGGCCACCCGGCCCCTGACCGGCGCCGTGTTCGACGAGACCTACCGGGGCCACCGCATCCGCGGCGTCCGCACCGCCGCCGACCGCTCCGCCGAGGGCGACGCCTGGCACGTCACCGTGGACGGCCGCCCCCTGCACCTGATGCGCCGGGCCGACGGCACCTGGCTCAGCATGATCGACCACTACCAGTCGTACCCGACCCCGCTCGACGCCGCCCGCGCCGCCGTCGACGAGATGGGGCCGGACACCCGGCTGAACGAGGAGCCGTCCGACGGCGGCCGCACCCACCTGGGGGGACACCGTGGCGTACACGCGTAAGGACGTCAGCACGCTCACCCGCACCGAGAAGCGCCGCTTCGTCGACGCGCTGCTCGCGCTCAAACGGAGCGGAGAGTACGACGAGTTCGTCCGGCTGCACATCGACTACTACGTCTCCGACGGCGAGAAGAAGCTGCGCACCGCCCACATGGCGCCGTCCTTCCTGCCCTGGCACCGCCGCTTCCTGCTGGACCTGGAGAACGCGCTGCGCCGCGTCGACTCCTCGGTGACCGTGCCCTACTGGGACTGGACCAAGGACCGCTCCACCACCGGCGCGCCCTGGACGGACGACCTCCTCGGCGGCAACGGCCGGCGCTCCGACCACCGGGTCACCACCGGGCCGTTCGCGCACGCCACGGGCAACTGGCCGATCAGGGTCAACGTGGTGAGCACCTCCTACCTCACCCGGAACCTCGGCCGCCCCGCCGACCCGCTCGCCCTGCCGACGAAAGGCGACGTCACCTGGGCCCTCGACGACCCGGTCTACGACGCCTCGCCCTGGGACTCCACCGTCCGCACCGGCTTCCGCAACAAGCTGGAGGGCTGGGGCAGCGGCACCGGCAGCGTCTCCTGGCGCAACCACAACCGCGTCCACCGCTGGGTCGGCGGCGCCATGCTGGGCGGCGCCTCCGTCAACGACCCGGTGTTCTGGCTGCACCACGCCTTCGTGGACCTCCAGTGGACCCGCTGGCAGGCCCGGCACAGCAGCCACCGCTACCTGCCCGCCGCACAGCCCGCCCAGGGCAGCGCCCAGCGCGGCCGGATCGTCGCCCGGCACGAGAAGCTGCCGCCGTGGAACGTGACCCCGGACCAGCTGGACGACGTCGGCGGCGTCTACCGGTACGCCTGAGCCGCTCCGCCCGGCCCCCGGTGTCCGGCGGCGGGCCGGGCCCACGGCGAGGGGCCCCGGCGTCATCGTCGTGACGCCGGGGCCCCTCGGTGTGCCCGGGGCGGGTTCAGCCGCCGTAGCCGTAACCGCCGTGGCCGCCGCCGTGACCACCGCTGTTGACGCAGGTGTTGCCGAAGGCCGGGTTCAGCACACCGACCACGTCGATGGTGTTGCCGCACAGGTTGACCGGGATGTTCACCGGGACCTGGACGACGTTGCCCGACAGCACACCGGGCGAGCCGACGGCCGCGCCCTCCGCGCCCGCGTCCGCCATGGCCAGGCCGGTGCCGCTGAGCACCACGGCACCGGCGCCCAGGGCGACACCGGCAGCCTTCGCGATGCGAGACATCACGTTCTCCTTCTGACTCGGGGAGCGCGGCGGCAGGACGCGCCACCGCACTGCCGGGTTCAACGCGGGGGAGCGGGCGGGGTCACGGGAGGGAATGCGCGGATCACCCGTTTCGGGCGCGGGGACGGCCGGGGACCGCGCGCCGGTCCGCGCGCCCCGCCCCGTGCCGGACACAGCGCCCCGCCCCGTGCCGGACCCCGCGCCGGAACACCGGGGCGGTCAGCCGTCCCCGGCCGAGCGGGTCAGCCGGACGGGGATCTCCTGCCAGCCGTAGGCGATGAACGACGGCACCTGGCGCAGCCCGTCCGGCCCGTACGCCGGGGCGATGTCCGGGAAGCGGTCGAAGAGCGCGGGCAGCGCCGCCATCGCCTCCATCCGGGCCAGCGGCGCGCCGATGCAGCGGTGCACCCCGATCCCGAACGACAGGTGGTCGTCCGCGCCCCGCGCCGCGTCGAACTCCGCCGCGTCCGGGCCGTAGCGCGCCGGGTCGCTGCCCGCGGCGGCGTACGTGGTCAGGATCGCGTCGCCCGCCGGGATGGTGACTCCCGCCACGGTGATGTCGGTGACGGCGTAGCGCAGCGGCAGGTTCGCGATGGACGGGCGGGACCGCAGCGTCTCCTCGATCACCTGCTCCCAGGAGATCCCGCCCGCCCGCACGGCGGCGAGCTGCGCGGGCCGCTCCAGCAGGGCCACGACACCGTTGCCGATGAGGTTGACGGTGGTCTCGAACCCCGCGCCGATGACCAGCAGCAGCGTGTAGAGGAGTTCCTCGTCGCTGAGCCGGCCGCCGTCCTCGTCGCGGACCCGGAGCAGTTCGGTGGTCATGTCGTCGCCGGGGTGCTCGGCCTTGTGGGCGATCAGGGCGCCGAGGACGGCGGCCGTCTGCTCCTGGACGAGGGCGCCGTGCTCGGGGCTCGGGTCCGAGGTGTCCATCAGCGCGGCGATCAGCCGCCCGGTGGCGCCGACGAGATGGTCCGGCACCCCGAACAGGTCGCAGATCATCCGCATCGGCAGCGGATGGGCGAGGGCGGCCCGCAGGTCCACCACCGAGCCGTCCGCCCCGGCGGTCCCCAGCTCGCCCAGCAGCTCCTCCGCGATGGCCTCGACCCGGCCCCGCATGGCCTCGGTGCGGCGGGCGGTGAAGCTGGGGGCGACCAGCCTGCGCAGCCGGGTGTGGTCGCCCCCGTAGGCGCTGAGCATGTTGACGACGCCCACCCAGCCGAGGATCCACACCCACTCCGGGTTCTCCGGGACGCGCGGGAACAGCGACCAGTGCCGGCGCGGGTCCTTGCTCACCCGGGGGTCGAGGATCAGCTCCTTCAGCACGTCGTGCCCGGTGGGGGCCCAGGCGGGGATGCCGCCCGGCAGCTCCACGGGCACCACCGGGCCCAGGGAGCGCAGCCTCGCGCTCTCGGCAACGATGTCGGAGCCGAACGGATCGATGACGACGCGGGTGGGGTCGGACACGGTCATGCACGATCTCCTGCCTGGTCGGGAACACGGGCGGTGAAGCGGACGGGCAGTGCCGTCAGGGAGCGGTGGAAGGGGCCCGGACGCCACTGGAGGCGCTCGCGGGCGACGGTGGGCCGCAGGTCCGGCAGCCACTGGGTGAGGCGCTCGACCGCCTCCGTGGCGATCAGCAGCGCGGGCTGCTTGACCGGGCAGGAGTGGGGACCGGCGCCCCAGGACAGGTGCGAGGCGTCGTGCGGGTGGTGGGTGCCCGCGTGGTCCCGCTCCGAGAAGTGCCCCATCGCGCCGAAGGAGATGATGATCGGCACCGCCGCCTGGAGCCACATCCCGTGGAAGCTCGTCGACCGCCGGGCGAAGTGCACCCCGTAGTTGGAGAGCGGCGTCTCGTAGCGCAGCACCTCCATGACCGCGTCCATGACCGGCCGCGCGCCCGAGGTGAGCGTCGAGTAGTAGGCGGGGTTGCCGAGGATGCGGGAGAGGGCGTTGGAGATCAGGTTGGCGGTGGGCTCGTGGCCGGCGCCCAGGGTGAGGAACACCTGCCAGGTGACCTCCTCCGGGGTGAGCCGCAGCGGGTGGTCCAGCAGCCGGCTCGGCAGGTCGTCGCCGCGCCGCGCGGACTTGACCGCGATCAGCTCCATGACGTACTTGCCGTACTCGGCCTCGCCCGCGGCGGACTCCTCGCCGCCCTCCATCATCAGGCCCAGGGCCGCCTCCAGGCGGCCGGACTCGCTGTCCGGCAGGCCGAAGAGGTTGTTGAGGACCAGCGTCATCAGCGGGCGCGCGAACTGGCGGACGAGGTCGGCCTCGCCGTCCGGCCCGAAGCGCGAGACCAGGATGTCCACCGAGCGGTGCACCCGCTCCCGCAGGTCGTGCGGCTCGACGAGGTCGAAGGCGTCCAGCAGGGTCTGCCGGTAGCGGATGTGCTCCCCGCCGTCCGCGAACAGGCAGTTGGGCCGCCAGCGCATCATGGACAGGAGCTGGGAGTCCTCCGGGACGGTCCGCTCCCAGGGGCGGGGGTCCACGGAGAAGGACTCGGTGTCGTGCAGCAGGTCCAGCGCGGCCCGCCGGTCGGTGACCACGTACGCCGACTGCCCGGGGGCCAGCTCGGCCCAGCCGACGGGCCCCTGGGCGCGCAGGGCGGTGTAGTAGGCGTAGGGGTCGAGGGCGAAGCCGTCCTCCCACAGGCGCACCGGCGTGCCCTGGGCGAAGGCGTCGGAACGGGCTGGGTGGGTGGTCACCGTACCTCCGCGGACATGCGGTCGATGAGATGCTGGACGAGGGAGATCAGCGCGTCGAGGGACGAGTTGGTGTCCCGGGCGTCGCAGACCACGAGCGGGGTGTCCGGCTCCAGGTCGAGGGAGCGGCGGAGCTGCTCCTCCGTGTAACGGGGGGAGTCGGGGAAGGTGTTGAGCGCGACGGCGTACGGCACCCCGCTCTCCTCGACCAGGCCGAGGACGTCGAAGGACTCGTCGATGCGCCGGGTGTCGACGAGGACCAGCGCGCCGAGCGCCCCGTAGGCGATGTCGTCCCACAGCGGGCGGAACCGTTCCTGCCCGGGGGTGCCGAACAGGTAGAGGACGACCGAGTCGCCCAGCGACGCCCGGCCGAAGTCGATGGCGACGGTGGTCGTGGTCTTGTCCCGGACGCCGGCCAGGTCGTCGACCGCCACGGACGCCTGGGTCAGGTGCTCCTCGGTGTGCAGGGGGCGGATCTCGGACACCGCGTCGATCAGGGTGGTCTTGCCCACCCCGAACGGCCCGGTGACCAGGATCTTCACCAGCTCCCGCGCGGTCTCCGGGAGGTGCAGCTCCGAGGCGGTCGGGGGCGGGGCGGACGCGCTGTACATCCGGTCAGAGCTTGAGGGCGCGGAGGCCATCGGCCACTCTCTCCAAGAGGTCACGGTCGGGCAGGGCGGCGAGGGGGACGGGCGGGCGGGCGCTCACCAGTCCCTGGTCGGTCAGGGCGGCGGCGAGCACCCGCAGCGCGGAGACCGGCAGCCGCAGCAGGGCCGCCGCCTCCACCACGGTCAGCGAGCCGCCCTCCAGCGCGCCGAGCAGGGCGTGCTGTGCCGCGGGCAGGCCGGCCGGGGCGGGGCCCCCGGTGCCGGTCAGGACGGACAGCCGCTCCAGGCTGTTGCGGCTGGGCCGGGCCACGCCCCCGGTCGAGAGATACGCGGGGACGAGCGGGCGGCCGGTGCGGCGGCCGGTCATGCCGGGTGGCCGTCGGCCCCGCGGGGCGCGGCGGTCATGGCCTTCTGGCCGAGCCGGGCGACCTGGGAGTGGACCCGGTGACCGAGCAGGTCCAGCCGTACCTCGGGACCGCCGTAGGCGGCGACGCAGGTGCCGTGGTCGGTGGGCGCCACCAGGATGTAGCCGTGGTCGGACTCGATGACGACCTGGCGCAGCAGCGCGCCGGGGGCGTCCGCGAAGGCCGCGGCGGCGGTGCGGCAGGCGCCCTGCACGGTCGAGGTGATCGCGGCGACCCGCTCGGCGGACTCCTGGGCGAGCGCAGCGGAGTATCCGGAGACCAGACCGTCCCTGGTGAGCAGCACGGCGGCCCGTACGTGCGGGATCTCCAGGATCGGGTCGAGAACCCAGGCGGTGTCGCCGGTCTCGCGGCTGTTCATAGCGGGTCGCTCCCTTCGGTGGCGGCGGCCTGTCGGGCCGCGTTGGTGGCGGACTGGAGTGCGCCGAGCGCGGCGGCGGATTCCTCGGGGGTACGGACGGGGGACCTCGGCGGTGCCGCCCGGTCGTCGTCGGCGGCGGCGGTCCGGGCCCGGCGGCGGCGCTGCGGGAGCAGGTCGCCGTCGGGGTAGCCGCCGGGCGCGGACCGGGGGGTGATCCCGGGCCCGGTGCCGGGGGCGGCGGCCGGTGCGGGCGGGGGCGGGGGGTCCGCGGGGGCGGGCGGGTGCGGGAGCGGGGTGTCGAGGGCGGCACCCCGCGCGGCCTCCTCCCGGGTGGGGCGCCGGTCGGCGAAGGCGTCCGGGTGCCCCTCGGGCCCCTCGTGCTCCTCCGTCCGGTACTGCCGGGTGGAGGGGGCGGCGCTGGCGGAGGGCGGGTGGAGCAGGGGGTCGATGTACGACAGCAGATGCGTCTTGATCAGCAGGATGGCGCGGACGCCGCCGTAGGGGGAGGGCGTCGACAGGTCGACGGAGAGGTCGAACTGCCGGGTGAGCTGGCCGATGGCGGCGAGACCCATCCGGGGCGGGTCGCCGAGGTCGGACAGCATGATCGGCTCGGTGCCCGCCACCAGCCCCTGGGCGGTGCGGCGCTCGTCGGGGGCCATGCCGACGCCCGCGTCGTCCACGGTGACGGTGATGCCGTGGTGGGCGCGTTCGAGGTTGACGACGACGGCGGTCTCGGGCGAGGAGTGGCGCAGGGCGTTGTCGAGCAGCTCGGCCATGATGATGGCGACCGGCTCCACGGCGTGCGAGACCAGCGCGGTGCCGGGTTCGAGGTGGTTCTGCACCCGCACCCGGTGGTAGCCGACGAGCCGGGCCTGGCCGCCGGTGACGGCGTCGACGAGATGCGACTCCTCGCGGGCCAGCCCGACCCACGCGCCGCAGATCACGGCCGCCACCTGGGCGCGGCGCAGCGACTGCTCGTTCTCGTGGTCGAGGGCGTAGAGGGTCTGCGCCAGCTCCGGGTCGTCGTAGCGGAGCTGGAGTCCGTGCAGCACGTCCTGGAGGCGGTAGAGGCCGGCCTGGATCTCGCGGGTGGTGCCGCGCATCCCGGAGCGGGCGGCGGCGTCGACCCGCTTGCGTTCCTGGAGGACGGCCCGGCGCAGCTCCGCCAGCACGGGCTCGGTCCCGGCGCCCGCCGGCCCGAGCGGCCCCGGCACGGGGACGTGGGGGTGGGCCAGGCGGGAGGCCTCGGCGGGCATCCGCTGGGCGGCGAGGTGGTCGAGCTCCGCGGAGAACGCGGCCTGTGCCCGGACCAGTTGGGTCTGTGCGGCGTCGAGCCGCTCGCGCACCGCCTCGGTCTCGGCGTTCTGGCGGGCTCGTCCCCGCCGCGCGCTCAGCAGTCCGCCGCCGAGTGCGAAGGCGGTCAGCGTCCCGGCGGCCAGGCCGGCTGCGGCCAGCTCCGGTATCTCGATCATGGAAAAGGACCTCGGAAGGGGCAGGGGAAAGTCCACGCGATGTGGACGCGCCAAGTACACACTGCAATCGGCCACTTGTCCGCAGTTTTGGCCGGAGATCCTTTTTGTTTTGTCCGAACCACGACTTTGCTGTCGCGGTGTCTCGCTGTGTGACGGGTCACACACACCGATATCCGGTGGCCGCGGTACCGCTTTCCCCGGTACGGCCCCGCGGGCCGCGCCGTCCGGGGCACCGGGGGGACGCCGTCCGGGGCGCGGTCCGGGGCGCCGCCGGGGCGTCGCGCGCGGGACGTCGCACGGCTGTGCGGGGCGTCGCGCCGCGGGCCGCCGTGCCGGGCCCGGCCGGGGCCGGGCCGTCTACACTGGGCGCGGGGTCGTGTTGCATCTCGGGATCACTGATCATCTGCGCATGAGGCGAATACCGGCCGACGGCGTCGGTCGCCCAGCCGGCCTCTGGAAGTAGAACTGACTGGGAAGGGTGTGTCGGAGTGACGCGCTATGGGTCTCCGCTGCCGGAGAAGCCACTGCTCGACGGACTGGAGACCAAGTGGTCCCAGTTCTGGAGCGAGGCCGACGTATACCGCTTCGACCGGCCGGGCACCCGCGACACGGTCTTCTCCATCGACACCCCGCCCCCCACGGTGAGCGGATCGCTGCACGTCGGGCACGTGTTCAGCTACACCCACACCGACATCGTCGCCCGCTACCAGCGGATGCGCGGCAAGCACGTCTTCTACCCGATGGGCTGGGACGACAACGGCCTGCCGACCGAGCGCCGGGTGCAGAACTACTACGGCGTGCGCTGCGACCCCTCGCTGCCCTACGACGCCGACTTCGTGCCGCCGGTCCCCGTCGCGGAGCGCACCGGCAAGGACAAGAAGGCGCCGGCCGTCAGCATCTCCCGGCAGAACTTCGTCGAGCTGTGCGAGCGGCTCACCGCCGAGGACGAGCAGGTCTTCGAGGAGCTGTGGCGCAAGCTGGGCCTCTCGGTCGACTGGTCGATGACGTACACCACCATCGGCAAGGAGGCCCAGAAGGTCTCCCAGGCCGCCTTCCTGCGGCTGCTCGGCCGCGGTGAGGCGTACCAGTCCGAGGCGCCGACCATGTGGGACGTCTCCTTCCAGACCGCGGTCGCCAACGCCGAGGTCGTCGAGAAGGAGGTCGCGGGCGCCTACCACCGCCTGGCCTTCAAGCACGGCGACGAGGACGTCTTCATCGAGACGACCCGCCCCGAGCTGCTGCCCGCCTGTGTCGCCCTGGTCGCCCACCCGGACGACGAGCGCTACCGGCCGCTCTTCGGCCAGGAGGTCTCCTCCCCGCTGTTCGGCGTCCGCGTCCCGGTGGTCGCCCACCACGCCGCGGACCCCGAGAAGGGCAGCGGCATCGCCATGATCTGCACCTTCGGCGACATGAACGACGTGCTGTGGTGGCGCGAGTTCAAGCTGCCCACGCGGACCGTGATCGGCCGCAACGGACGGCTGCTGCCGGTGGACTTCACCGAGCTGCCGTGCGAGGACGCGGCGCGCGCCCAGGAGGTCTACGACACCGTCGTCGGCAAGACCGTGCACACCGCCAGGGAACTCCTGGTGGCCGAGCTGCGCGAGTCCGGCAGCCTCGTCGGCGACCCCCGGCCGACCACCCGTCCGGTGAAGTTCTTCGAGAAGGGCGACAAGCCCCTGGAGATCGTCAGCAGCCGGCAGTGGTTCATCCGCACCGTCGAGCACCGCGACGAGCTGCTCGCCCGGGGCGAGGAACTCCAGTGGCACCCCCGGCACATGCAGTCGCGGTACAACGACTGGGTCAAGGGCCTGAACATCGACTGGCTGATCAGCCGCCAGCGCTTCTTCGGCGTCCCCTTCCCGATGTGGTACCGGCTGGACGAGGCCGGTCAGCCGGACTACGACGCGCCGATCGTCCCGGACGAGTCGACGCTGCCGGTCGACCCCTCCAGCGAGTGCCCGCCCGGGTACACCGAGGAGCAGCGCGGCGTGCCCCACGGCTTCATGGGCGAGCCGGACGTCATGGACACCTGGGCCACCTCCTCGCTCAGCCCGCAGCTCGCGGGCGGCTGGCTCTCCGACCCGGAGCTGTTCGCCCAGGTCTACCCGATGGACCTGCGCCCCCAGGCCCACGACATCATCCGGACCTGGCTGTTCACCACGGTCGTCCGGTCCCAGCTGGAGTCCGGCGTCCTGCCCTGGAAGCACACGGCGCTCTCCGGCTGGATCCTCGACCCGGACCGCAAGAAGATGTCCAAGTCGCAGGGGAACGTCGTCACCCCGGGCCACCTCCTGGAGGAGTACGGCGCGGACGCGGTCCGCTACTGGGCGGCGAGCGGCCGTCCGGGCACGGACACCGCCTTCGACCCCCAGCAGATGAAGATCGGCCGCAGGCTGGCCATGAAGCTGCTGAACGCCAGCAAGTTCGTGCTGTCCCTGCCCGCGCCGGCCGAGGGCGCCCGGACGACGGACCCGTTCGATCGGGCCCTGGCGGCGCGGCTCGCGGGCACGGTGCGGGAGGCCACGGAGGCGCTGGAGGGCTTCGACTACACGTCGGCGCTGGACAGCATCGAGCGGTTCTTCTGGTTCTTCTGCGACTACTACGTCGAGCTGGTCAAGGAGCGCGCCTACGGCAAGGAGTCCCAGGAGGGCGCCGAGTCGGCGCGGGCCACGCTGCGGCTCGCCCTGGACGTGGTGACCCGGATGCTCGCCCCGGTGCTCCCCTACACCACCGAGGAGACCTGGTCCTGGACCCATGACTCCACCGTGCACCGGGCCGCCTGGCCGGTGGTGGAGGAGCTGGCCGGGGCTGCCGCCGAGGGCCGCCCGGAGCTGACCGAGGTCGCCTCGTCCGTGATCACGGTCATCCGCAAGGCGAAGTCCACGGCGAAGGTGTCCATGCGCGCCGAGGCCGCCCGGGTCGTCCTGCGGGCCCCGGCCGCGGTGCTGGAGGACGTCCGGCTGGTGAGCGCGGACGTCCGGGCCGCCGGCGCGGTGCGGGAGTTCGAGTTCGTGGCGGACGAGGACGCCGAGCTGACCGTCGAGGTCGAGCTGGCGTGACGCCCGCGCGGCGGTGACCGCCGCCCCGAACGCCCCCGAGGGCCCCACCGCGCCGCGGTCGGGGCCCTCGGCCGTGGCGGGGGCGGACGGGGAACGGGCGGTGCGGGGCCGCGGGCCGGCGGTGGTGCCCGGGCTCGCGGGGCCGGTGGGGCCGGTGGGGCCGTCGGGCGGACTCCGGGCCCGGCGGTACGCTTCTGATCCACCGTCATTCACATCGGGCGGCCCGGGACATTCGCCGGTGAACGGGCCGGTCCGCGGGGGGAGGCGGCGCACCGGCGCCCGGTCCCGGCGCGGACGGCGTCCGGCGCCCGGGGCCGCCGGGGAGCAGCCCGTGCCTGAGCCGGAACAGAGTGGTGCGCACACCGATTTGGGACAGGAACGGCCCCACGGCGCCCGGATCTACGACTACCTCCTCGGCGGGGCGACGCACTACGCCGTGGACCGGATCGCGGGCGACGAGATGGCCCGGGCGTTCCGCCCCATCGAGACCACCGCCAGGGTGAACCGGGCCTTCGGGCTGCGGGCCGTGGGCCGGCTCGCGCGCCTGGGCGTCCGGCAGTTCGTCGACGTGGGCACCGGCTTCCCGCACGCGCCCCACCTCCACGACGTGGCACAGGCGATCGCCCCCGAGTGCCGGTTCGTCCACGTGGACAACGACCGACTCGTGATCGTCTACGCCGACGAACTGCTGCACGGCACCCCCGAGGGGCGCACGGACCGGGTCCGGGCCGACGTCACCGACCCGGTGCGGCTCTGGGAGGCGGTGACGGGGCTGGGCGTCCTCGACCCCGGCTCCCCGGTCGCCCTCGTCCTGCACGGGCTGCTGCACCTCGTCCCCGACGGACGGGCCCACGAGAGCGTCGCCCGGCTGCTGGAACCGCTGCCGCCGGGGTCGTACCTGAGCCTGAGCCACTGCACCGGGGACTTCGCCCCCCGGGAGTGGCGGGCCGTCGCCGAGGTCTGCGCGCGGTACGGCACCCCGCTGCGGGTGCGGGGGCACGCGGAGGTGGCCGCCTTCTTCGACGGCCTCGAACCGGTCGGCCCCGGGGTGGTCCCCGCCCACCGGTGGTATCCGGAGCCGGGCAGCGGGCCCGGGGTGGTCAGCGACCGGCAGGCGTCGCTCTACGCGGGGGTCGCCCGCAAGCCCTGACCGCCGCTGCCGCTGCCACCCGCGCCGCCGGGGGCGGGGGCGCGGCCGGAGGCCCCGTCCGCGGGGTCCCCGGCGGACGGGGCGGTGTCCCTGCCGGGTGGGCCGGAGGGCGGGTCGGGCACGGGGCGGGCCGGGGGCGCGGCCAGGACGGGCGGGCGGTCCGGGGCCCCGTGGGCCGGGGTGCCACCGTCCGTGCCGTCCGCGCCCGTCGTGCCGTCCGCGTTCGCCGTGCCGCCCGTGCCCGTCGTGCCGTCCGCGCTGTCCGTGCCCGCCACGCTGCCTGTGCTGCCTGTGCTGCCCGTGTCGCCAGCGCCCGCCACGCTGCCCGTGCCGCCCGCGCGGCACATGCCCGTCATGCCTGCTGTGCCGCCCGTGCCCGCCACGCCGCCTGTGCCGCCCGTGCCGCACATTCCCGCCGCGCCCGTCCGGTCGCCCACGCCCCCGGCGGGCTCCGCTGTCGCCGGGCCGCCCGCTCCGCCGCGTCCCGTGGACCGGCCGTCGGTCCGGTAGCGCTCCGCCAGTTCGCGGAGCCGGCTCCGCGACGCCTCCGGTTCCAGCGCGTGGGCGCGCAGCCGGTCGAAGGCGCGCTCCCGGTGGTCCACCATGTCCTCCTCCTGGATGAACAGCCCGCCGTCCAGGCTCTCCGCGTAGGCGACCTTGGGCACCCGGCCCTCGAAGTCGAAGAGCAGGGTGCTGCCCAGCTCGACCGGCAGGTCGTAGTGGCGCCCCTGTTCGGCCACGCGCACCTGGTGGCCGCGCCGCCGCGACAGGGCGATCAGGTGCTCCATCTGCCCGGCCATGATCTCCGGCGAGCCGACCGGGTTCAGCAGCGCCGACTCGTGGACCACGCAGATCAGGTTCTTCCCCGGCGTCGCGGCGAACCGCTCCCGGCGGGCCCGGCCCAGCCGCAGCAGCGCGTCATGGGCCCCGCTCCCGCCGGGGCCGCGCCGGACCAGCGCCTCGGCGTAGGCGGGGGTCTGCAGCAGTCCGTACAGCAGGACGCAGTCGTTGGCCTTGACGCGGGTCGCCATGTCCTCGAAGCTCACCACCGCCTGGAGGTACGGCGGGGCCACCGTCGACCATCTGTCCCACCAGGTCGGCCGGTTGGCGAGTTCGGCCAGGCGGAACAGCCGGTCGCGCTCCCGCGTCTCCTCGACCCCGTAGACGAAGAGCAGTCGCAGCAGGTCCTTCTCCTTGAACAGGTGGTGGCCGCGCTCGATCCGGCTCAGCTTGGAACCGGAGCAGCCCATGTGGCGCGCCACGTCCTCCAGCTTCAGGCCGCGCTCCAGGCGCCGGGCGCGCAGGGTGCGGCCGAGCAGCATCCGGGGCGCCGAGGGGCCGATCTCGTTCCGGAGGTAGCGCACCGCGCTCCGATGGCCCTGCCGCTCGCCCCCGCCTCCGCCGTCGCCAGGCTCCGCGGTGCCAGTCGTCTGCCTGACCAACGTTCGCTCCTCGTATCCGGAATCGTCACCGAGCGTGACCTCCCGGGACCCGTGGCGCGTGGTGCCGTGCCTCGCGGGGTGTGTCGCGGGGATGTCCCCGGTGGTACGCGTGTCCGACCGCCCGCCGGCCCCGGCGGGTGTGCCGCCGGTCGCGCGCGGTGGGCGTCGCGGTGGTCAACGTAGCGTCCCCCGGCGGGGGCCGGGGCACTCGCGGGCGGCCGGGATGGCGCATTCGCGCGGTCGCCGCGCCCCCGGAGGGCGCCGCCGCCCCCGTCGACGCCGCCGCCACCGGGGGTGATGCGCCGTGCGCGGTGGGTGGGCGACGGAAGGGGCCCGCGGTGGTACGGCCGGTTCCGGGCGGGTGGGCGGAGGCGTCCGTCAACGGGATGCCGCCGGGGTGCCGGTCCGAGCGGGCGCATACGGGCCGACCTGCGGATACGTGGCCGGACCGAGGGGGTCCGAAGTCGTCCCGGGAGGGGGTGGGGGGTGTGGCCGGGGCCCGGGGGAGGGGGCTCCCGCCGGTGCTCCGGCACGGTCCTTCGCGGGGCCCCGGAGCTGTGCCGGGAGCGCCGCCGGGGCGGCCCGGTGGGGTCCGGTCCGTCCGGGCCGTCCATTCTGGCCGGTATGCGAGGGTGGTCCGGACGGTCCGCTCGCCCTGTTTGGGCATATGCGGCCATCATGTGCCATGGTTGCCGGAGGCATATGACCCGCGGTGGTCGCGCACCCGCCGGGCTATCCGGAGCCGGTCGGCCGGGCCCGCCCGTGCCCGGGTGCCCGGACCGGGGCGGCGGTGCTTCGCGGTCACCCGCCGTCGCGGATGTACGTCACCCCGAACGCCCGCACCTGGCGGTACTCCTGGAGCCTCGTGGCGAGGTCGAAGGCGTCACCGGTGACGTACTGGAAGATGTCCAGCCCCCGGCCGAGCACGATCCGCCACCCCGTGTCGGTGACGACCGAGCGGTCGTGGATGGTCGCGGAGAACGAGACCTCCAGCCGGATGCCGGCCGCCGCCGCGCCCTCCCGCACCTTGAGCAGGAACTCGAGCTGCTTGCGGACCTTCTCCTCGCCGCCGGTGCTCTCCGAGGTGACGAGCGCGACCTCCACCTCGTCGGCGGCGTCCTTGGCGGTGGCGATCCCCTCCAGCAGCTCCATGAGGTTGCGGGCCTGGTGGAACTGGCGGATGTAGGGATCGGTGACGGTGATCCGCGCCGCGCCGCGCAGATACGGCACGAGGAGCGTGCCGAACGAGACGCCGCGCTGGTTCTCCTGGAACTCGCGGTGCCCCTCGAACAGCGGAGCCTCCCCGGGCGGCGCGGGCTCGCCGGGACTCCCGTTCCGGGCGGGCGGCACCGTGGCGGTGGCCACCGGCTCCCCGCTGGTGCCCGCGGCCTCCCCGGCGGTGTCCTCCGCCTCCGCGTCGGCGCTCCCGCCGGTGTCCGCGGGGCCGCCGTGGGAATCGGCGCGCCGCCCGGAGCGGTAGTACGCCGGGTACTCGTCCTCCTCCAGCGTGGAGACCGGATGCCAGGTCCCGCCGCCGTCCAGGTAGCCGAACCTGACGCCGGGCATCGTCGGGTCGATCCGCAGGATCTGGTCCTTGACGCGCCTGCGGCCCTCGATCGCGAACCGCAGGATCTCCTCGGTCTCCTGGAGCGAGGCCTCCCCGTGCGGGTGGAGGATCTTCATCATCCCGGAGAACGTCTTGTGGACCCCGTCGCGGTCGCGCGTCGAGATGTCCGGGGAGAGCGAGAGGCGGTGGCGCAGGTAGCGGTCGGAGAAGTCCTGGGAACGCATCGACTTGAGGACCTCGGCGATGTAGTCGACGACGAAGCCGTAGCCCCGCGAGAACATCTCGCCGCGGATGGTGTCCACCTCCCACCCGGGGAGGTAGCAGTGCAGCCGGTCCAGGTAGGCGGAGTCGTGGTAGCTCTCGGGCAGTTCGTCGAACAGGTCGGAGTGCTTGAGCATGTAGGGCACGGTGTGCGAGGTGTTGCCGACGAACACCATCGACGCCTCGGCGCCCAGCGTCTCCACGCCGCGGGAGAAGGACTTGTTCGCCATGTAGTTCTTGAGGATGTCCACGAGCGCCCGGTCGGCCCGCTTCTTCCGGCCCGCGAACTCGTCGAACGCCACGACGTCCCAGTAACCCACCAGGCCGAGCCGCCCGTTGGCGTTGTTGACGAACAGCTTCGGCACGGTGACCTCGCCGCCGGAGACCAGCATGCCGTGCGGCGAGAACTCCGAGTAGACGTGGGACTTCCCGGTGCCCTTGGGGCCCAGTTCGACGAGGTTGTAGTTGCGCTCGGCGAACGGGACGAGCCGGGCGAGCTGGAGGAGCTTGGCCCGCCTCCCGAACAGCGCGGGGTCGAACCCGACGGACTGCACCAGCAGGTCGATCCACTCGTCGGTGGTGAACTCGCGCCGGGCCGCCAGATAGCCGTCGAGGTCGAAGTTCGACAGCTGGATGGGCTTGATGGACCCGAGGATCCACGGCACGGCTCGCGGGTCGGAGCTGTGGAAGTACTCGATGTCGCAGATGCACCACACCCCGCCGACCAGCAGCTTCGGATGGGCCTTGACCGTGGCGGGCTCCACCCGCACGCCCTTGACGCCGAGGTTGGCGAACTCGGCCTCGTAGACGTCGTCCTTCTCGTTGAGCGTGACCGTGACCCTGTCGATGATCCGGTGCCGGCCCCGCTCCCGGATGGTGGACTTCACCAGTTCGGACTGGTTCCGGTGCACGTAGTGGTCGGCCAGGATCCTGCGCACCGTGTCGATGCCCGCCCGGATGGTGGCCTCGTCGTCGGAGGCCGCGTACTGCCCGAGCAGGTACTCCAGCACGTAGGACGGCACGATGGCGTTGCCCTTGACGGCCTTGACCAGGTCCTTGCGCACGACGGCGCCCGCGAAGAGCCGGTTGGCCTTCAGGTCCAGGGCGCTCCTGACCGGAGCGGCGCCGTCCGTGCCGCCGGCGCCGCCCGCGGCCGCCGCCGCGCCGGGACCCGTCCGGCCGGCCGGGGCCGCCTCGCTCACGTCACTCACTGCCGCACACCCTCCCTTAGAAGTCGAAGTCCGAGGCGAACGAGCGCTTGAGCGTGTACAGCGCCCGGCCGTGGACGCGCCACTGGTTCGTGTGGGGGATCTGCTCCTCCAGCCTGAACTCGACCGTCCGGTCGTTGTGCCGGTTCGCCTCCCGGCCGAGGAGCATGACGGCGCTCTGGTACCGGTCGCGCTTGTCGGCCGACTCCTGGTCGAACACCAGCCGGACCTGGTTGGAGATCAGGGTGTCACCGCAGTACAGACCGGCCCGCACGGTGCGCGGCTGGACCTTCGCGCTGACCGGCTCGCTCTGGAACAGCTTGACCACGAGCTGACCGGTGGTGATCTTGTCCGTCTCCGGGAGGATGTCGATGTTCACCGGCCTGGTGTCGCTCCGGCGCTTGCGGTTGACGGTGAGCACGGGCACCACGATCTCCTGGAGCGCCGCCCCGCCGTGGACGAACCGGGCGCCCGAGCCCCGGAGCCGCAGCCGGTGCACCGACTTGGGGATCTGCACCTCGAGGTCGCTGTCCAGCCCGAGCTGCGCCGGGGTGAACGTGTGGAACGCCGGGTCCTCCTTCAGCCCCGTGCCCAGGACGAAGCGCCGCGCCTGCACGGCGATCCGGTCGCCCTGGGGGGCGACGGACAGATGGCCCTCGTCGCCCGGGGCCGAGTCCTGGAAGAGGAAGCCGTGGTCGGCGGTGACCAGGATGTTGGTGGCGTCGGCGCTCGTCAGCCGCTTGATCAGGGCGACGAGTTCCCGCAGCGTCTCCTCCGCGGCCTCGAACACCTGCCGCTCGGTGCTCCGCTTGTCCCCGGTCGCGTCGATGCGGTTGTGGTAGACGTACAGGACCTGGTGGCGGCGGTACAGCTCGCGGACCTCGTCGCGGGTCATCCCGAGCAGGTCCTCGGCGGGCACCGCCGTGCCGCCCTCGTCGGCGAGGATCCTGCCGCGGTTCTCGCTGCCCGCGGTCGGCCGCCCGTCCACGTGGACCAGATCGCGCCGGCCGGTGTGCCCGAGCGTGGTGTGCGGCAGCAGCGCCGCCATCCCGAGCTGGGTGTAGCTCGGCAGCACGCCCAGGACGGCGTCCAGGGCCGCGTCGAACCGGTCCTCCTTGCGGACGCGCTCGCCCAGTTCCTCGGCGATCTCGTAGCGCAGGGCGTCGGAGACGATCACGACGGCCTTGCGCCGGCCGTCCCGGACGAGGGGGCGGACGTGGTCCGCGAAGAACGAGGTCTGGGGGCGCAGGACGGCGGAGCGCCACCGGCCGACCCCGTCGACGTGCCGCTGCCAGGCCGCGCCCAGGGGGTGCAGGAACCTGTTCGCGTAGAACCCCTCGACCTGCGCCCGCAGTTCCTCCAGCGGCCCGGCGTGCTCGGCGGCGCGCGCCGCGCGGGTGAACCGCCGGTAGAGCTGGTCGACGCGGAACCACTCGTGCCGGTAGCGGTCCAGTCCCTCGTCGAACGATCCCATCGACAGGTCGATCGAGCCGAGCGCGGTCAGCAGCTCGGAGGCGCTGCCGATCGCGGCGTACAGGTTGCGGTACCCCTCGATCCAGATGCTGCTCTGGCGGGCGCGGACGATCTCGGTGACCTCGCGGGCCGGGAGGGTGCGCTCGGCGACGGCCCGGGCGAGATCGCTGATGATCTTCCGGTCCACGTCCTCGAACAGGTCGTTGCCCACGAGGTCCGCCAGGGCCGCGTCCTCGATGGCGGCCGCGTGGTCCAGATCGCGGGCGGCCCGCCGGGCGAGGGTGCTCATCGCCCCCTGGCTGCGGACGTCGTAGCGCAGGCTGCCGAAGTCGAGCTGGATGTTCCGCAGTCCGCCGGGGTGCTCGGCGGCGAACCCGGCGACGGCCTGCCGGAACATCCACAGCACGAAGTCGTCGACGCCCGGCCGCTCCGACCGGTAGCCGTAGATCCTGGCGACGCCCCTCCAGTGGAACGCGTCCAGGCCGTGGTCGGCCAGGAGGCGGTACCCGGCGTCGTCGCCGGCGGCGTTCCCGACGAGCAGGGCGCGGGTGATCTCCAGCAGACTGTGCTCGCTCTGGCCCAGCAGCACCGCCGCCATCTTGGCGCGCAGCCGGTCGGCGTCGTCCCCGGGGTGGAGCAGCGCCCTGAGTCCCTGCACCCGCTTCGCGGCCCGGAAGAACCGCTCGTGCTCCCGCACCACCTCGCCGGTGCCCTCGTCGGTGAGCCCGAGCTCCTTGCGCGTCAGGGAGACCCGGTCCGCGGTGAACACCCCGTGGGCCAGCTCCAGGTCGAGCAGCCAGTTGTCGATCCCGGTGGGCACCGGGCCCCGCCGGTAGACGAGGAACTTCGCGGTGGGCTCCGCGCGCAGCAGCCGGTGCTTGACCGCGTACTCGTCGTTGGCGACCCGGACGACCTCGACGCCCTCCAGGCCGAGCGCGTCGAGGTCGGCGGCGTACTCGCCCTCCGGGTCGTGCCAGAACACCACCCGGCGCGTCTCGAACCGCCGCTCCAGGTGGGAGCGGACGGCGGACGCCTCACTCATGGCCCGCCTCCAGCCCGGGGATCCGCCGCAGGGCGGCGCCGAGCCTCGGGTAGTTGGCCCGCACCCCGTCGTCGAGGTCGAGCCGCACCTGCTGGGTGGCCAGCGGATACAGCACGTCGTGCTCGTAGGCGTCGAGTTCGAGCAGGACCTTGCGCAGCCGGTCGGTCTCCTTCTGGGCGGCGGCCCGCTCCCGGGCGGTGCCGGTCCCGGCGGCGATCCCCTCGTGGTGCCTGCGGCCCGCCTCCAGCTTCGCCCGGAACTCGCGCAGGTACTCGTTGAGCACGGTGGAGACGGTCGACGGCGTGTAGCGGTGGGCGTAGACGAGGGCGTTGAACGAGCCCTTGGGGCTGGAGAACATCCAGTAGACGGGGCGCTTGCGGTACCGCTGGACGTGGTCCTTGTAGAACGACTTCAGGAAGTAGTCGCGCAGGTCCCCCACGCCGAGCGACGCGGTGACGAAGCGCAGGTTCTCCTCGAAGTGCTCCTCGCCGAACGCGGTGCGCAGGAACCGGCGGAAGCGGGCGGCGATGTCGTCCTCGAACCAGTCGCCGCCGACGATCGGGATGACGTTGTCCTTCTCGGGCGGGAACGACGGCTCGGGCACCTTCGCCAGGTAGTCCTGGAGGGTGGCCCCCTGGTCCGCGAGGACCAGTCCGGGCACGTCGAGGCTGTAGCGGCCGAACATGCAGCCCACGGCGTAGGAGACGAGGTCGGCCAGCCACTCGGGGGCCCGCTTGCCCTCGGACTCCGTGGTGAAGTGGGTGAAGTCGGTCGCCGTGTCCGGCGGGGTGTAGCCGTACGTCCGGTTGAGGACGTCCTCGTTCTCCCGCTCCAGCTCCCGCGCCTCGGCCCCGAGGCCGGCCCACTCCTCGCGCAGGCCGTCCAGGAAAGCGGGGAGCGGGGCCCGGCCGTGCCGCGCGACGCGGTCGCCGAACCCGGTGAAGTCCCAGGAGGTCTCCGACGCGTCCCAGTCCGCGCGCGCGATCTCCACCAGCCGCCGCGCGTTGCGGACCAGGACCGCGGCGTCCGGTGCGGACGGCTCGGCGAAGGGGATCTTCGCGAGGTCGCCGACCTGGATCGTCGTCGAGGGGTTCAGCGCCGCGGTGAACTCGTGGGTGACCCTGCTGTTGAGCAGCGCGAGGACGATCTCGGACGGGACGCCGTCGGGGAAGCCCGAGGACCCCTTCACGTCGAAGAGGAACCCGGCGGGGGAGTGGCGGGCGGCGAAGCCGGAGGTGGAGATGTCCGACCAGGTCACGCCGGGCCGGAAGTACCACTCCTCGTTGGAGATCTTCCAGCTCAGGTTGTCGGGCGAGAGCTGGGGGTAGGCCGCGAGGGTGGCGGCCTTGATGTCGCGCCCGTCGTCGAACCAGTCGACGACGAAGTCCTGGTTGCCGTACCAGCGCCGGAGCCCGCCGCCCTTGTGGTACGGGAACCAGCGGCGCCCGGAGGCCACGGCCGCGTCCGCGCTCTCGCAGCCGCGGCCGATGCCGCCGTGGGAGACCTCGTACCAGCGCCGGAGGAAGCGCTCGTTGTCGCCCGTCCGCATGCCGATCTTCGGCCGGAGCGCGGTCCTGAGGGCGACGGGCAGGGCGAAGGCCGCCGCCAGCGCGTCGTCCAGCCAGTAGGCGAGCGGGGCGCCGGGCAGCGAGAGGAAGAAGCCGGACGACCGCTGGAAGGTCCGCGAGGCGTCCCGTCCCGCGGCGGCGTCCCGCAGGGCCGTGTCCTTGGCGGCCTCCGTCCCCTCGGCGGTCAGGCGGACGAAGGTCCCGGCCCGGTCCGCGGCGCCGCCCGCCTCCACCACGAAGGCCGCCGTCGACACGACCTCGCCGTTGATCGCCCCGAAGGCCCGTGTGCCGAGGTGGGCGAAGGCGGTGGGCCGGTTGGCCGCCAGCAGCTCCTTGCGCATCGCCTCGTAGGCGCTCAGGAACATCCACGTCTGCATGGTGACCATGGCGACCGAGCCGCGCGGCGCGACGAGCTGGAAGGCGCGCTCGATGAACATCGCGTACAGGTCGTGCCGGGTGCGGGGGAAGACCCGCTTGGCGAAGGCGGTCAGCTCCGGACCGAAGCTCCGGGCGCCCATGTAGGGCGGGTTGGCCACGACCACGGTGTACTGCCGCAGCAGGGCCTCGGCCTGGGCGACGACACGCCGGGCCCGCTCGACCACGTCCTGGCTCATCAGGTCGTCGCCGTCGGGGACACCGCTCGCGAGGTGGGCGGCGAGCCGCGCCGTCAGCTTCTCGTCGGGACGGATCAGCGAGCCCAGCACGTCCGCGTGGGCGAACTGGTTCCAGAACGCCTCCTCGGCCGCGCGCGGCCCCTCGGCGGTGAGGAGGAGGTCGAGTTCCTGCCGGGTGAAGGAGTGGGGTTCGAGGACGCGGATGCCCGGCTCGATCCCCTTGGCGAAGAAGGTGCGCTGGCGGGCGCGGCCCTTCATCGAGAGCGCGAACGCGGCCAGCGCGCCGGCCCGGGGGTCGATCTCGGTCCCGTGGAGGTTGTGGGTCAGGATGAGCCCGGGGATGTCGGAGGGCGCGTAGCCCTCCTCCTCGTAGATGGCGTACAGCAGGTCGAACGCGTAGGTCAGCAGGTGGCCGGAGCCGCACGCGGGGTCGATGATCCGCAGTTCCTCGGGGCCGCCGATCCTCGGGTGGTCGCCCTGCTCGCCGTCCGGGGCGATGTAGTGCTCCATCCGGTCCGCGAGCCGGGAGTCGGGCCGGTTGAGCAGCCAGATCCGCCCGAGGGAGTTCTCGACGAGGTGGCGGACGATCCAGTGCGGGGTGAAGAGCTGGGTGGCGGCGGGGATCTCGGCGGCGCCGGCCTTCCTCTTCCGCTTGAACCCGGCGAAGACCTCGTCCTTCCGCTCGGAGATGTAGAACTGGTAGAGCCAGCCGATGACCTCGACGTCCTCGCAGACCTCGGGGGTCAGCACGGCGGCGGCGCGGGCGAGCACCGAGTCGTCCGCGAGGAGGTTCGCGGGGATGAGCAGCTCGGTGTAGTCGCCCTCGCGCTCGAACATGAACGGCATCGAGCGGTTCCAGTGGCGGCAGTACTCCGCGAGCAGCAGCGCGTACGCCTCGCCCTGCGGGTCGTCGCTGCGGCGGGTGCCGTCGAGCAGGTCCGTGACGGTCCGGGCGGCGAGCGGGCCGACGACCGCGTCGTCGAGGCTTCCGCGCTTGGCCTCGGCGAGGATCTCCGGCTGGCCCGCCGCGCCGTCCCGGCCGGGCGAGACGACGCCGACGCCGGTGTAGCCCCTGGCGTCCATGAACCGCAGGGCGACGACGCGGTTGAACCAGGTGTAGGCGACCCGGTCGGCGACGGCGGCGCGGCCCCTCTCGCCGCCGCCGGCCGCGGCGACGGCCCTCTCCAGTGCCGCGACGGTGCCCCGCCGCTCCACCCGCTCCGGCGAGGCGGGGGCGAGGACGACCGCGACGCGTGCCGCCACCTCGCGGATGAGGGCGGAACGCGCCCAGGTGGCGAAGGACTTGAGCGGGGCGGTTTCCATCAGAGGGCGATTCGCTTTCCGTCGTCGAGCGTGGACAGCAGGGCGCCGCGGAGCGCGTCGAGGTAGCGCTCGACGTCCTCGGCCGTCTCCAGCACCCCGTGGGCGCCGGGCACGGAGACCGTCCTGACCGAGACGGTCCGCCGGGCGGGCGCGGGCGGCGCGCCGCCGGTCCCGTCGCCGCCGGTGTCCGCGGGGCGGGCGGCGGCCAGCCGGTCGAGCAGTTCGGGGTAGGTCTTCTCGTCGAAGCCGTTGCCCGTCTCGCGGACCAGGGCGATCTGCGTCTCCCGCGCCAGGCGCAGCAGGACGCCGTCGATCTCGTCCGTGACCCGCTGCCGGGCCTCCTCGGTGGCCGCCGCGTAGGAGGGCCCGGCCAGCAGTTCGTCCCGGCGGGCCTCGACCGCGGCGGTCACCGCGGCGCGGCCGGCCGCGAGGGTCCCGTCGATCAGGTCGCCGAGCGCCTGCGCGGCCTGCTTGAGCCGGGCCATGCGGTTGCCGCGGAACGCGTCGGGGTCCGCCAGCAGCCGCCGGACGTCGGCGTCGCTGCCCGGGGGCAGATAGCCGAGGTTGGTGGCGTTGGCGGCGAGCAGCGCGGCGGCCTCGTCGTAGATGACCCGCTGGGCGCCGTTGAGGAACGACTGGACCGGGTCGATCACGGAGTCCTTGGCGTCGAGCAGTTCGTCGCCGAGCCCGAAGCCGGTCAGGTACCACTCGTGGGGCTGGTCGACGACCTGTTCGAGCAGGGCGAGGGGCTCCGCCAGCCGCTCGGTGAAGGGGTAGGCCGCCGGGTCCCGCCGGGCCCGCAGCTCGTCGAGCAGGGCGCGCAGCCGCTCGCCGCCGTGCCGGGCGAGCTCCAGGGGGTCCTTCGGCGCGGACGCCTCGTCGAAGAACTCGCCGCAGAAGGCGCGGAACGCCGCGACCCGCCGCTCGTCGAAGACCTTCTGCGGGGTGAGCAGCGCGTGGGCGTGCTTCTGGGTGTTGCGCAGCACCGGCGCGACCTCGGTGCGCTTGAGCGTGTTGCCGTCGACGAGGACGGTGAGCTTCGAGGTGCCGACCAGCCGGGCCACGACGGCCTCGATGCTGGCGAGGTCCCAGCCGTAGGGCTTGGTCTGGAAGGCGGCCACCACCGACCTGACGGTCACCTGCTCGCCGAGCCGGTCGCGCCGCACCACGTACGAGAGGATCTCGTCGGCCGGGGCGGCGAGCCGGGACAGCGCCTCGTCGTCGAAGAGGCCGGCCGCGTCGGGGTCGGCGAACGGGGCGATCTGCTGCTCGCCGTAGGTCGCCCCGCCGAGCAGGCCGAGCTGGGTGTAGGTGCGGCCGACGAGGTCCTGGAAGCCGTCGCTGACCCGGGTCAGGGCGTCCCGGGACGCGGAGGCCACCTCGGCGGCGTTGATCACCAGCGTCGCCCTGCCGACCGCCTGGCCGACGCGGTCGGCGAGCTCCCGCTCCCGGTCGACGTTCTGGGCGGCCCGGGAGTTCAGGATCTGGGTCTCGACCGCGGTGAGCGAGGTCGTCTGCTTGCGCCTGGTGTACTTCTCGGTCTTGATCAGGAGCCGCAGGTCGGACAGGACGCGCTCGTCGGGGTCCAGGACGACGCGCAGCTCGTCCTTCCCGGCGCTGTGCATCCGGGTCTCCTCCGGACCGAAGGGGTACTCGGGGGTGATGAAGTGGACGGACAGCTCGTGCTGCTTGCCGTGCACCTGGTCGTCGAGCCGGTAGCCGAAGGTGAAGTCCTGCCCGTTCCGGGCGTAGCGCAGCCGGTTGGTGCGGATGACCTCGCCGGACAGGATCCGGAACAGCCGGGCGGAGACCTCGGAGGCGTCGATGTCGACGTTCTTGATCTCCTCCTCGATGATCTGCTCCTCGTTGCTGAGGTACTCGTAGACGGTGCCGTTGCGCTGGACGTAGGTCTGGGCCTCCAGGACCGCCAGCGCCTCCTGCACCTGCCGGGAGAGGACGGGCAGGTCGAGCCCGAACCGGTCGTGGACCAGGACGGTCAGGTTGCGCGGGGTCGCCTGGAACCCCTCCACGTACTTGACCAGGAACAGGGCCTTCAGCAGGCGCACGGCCAGCTCGTCGGGGAGGTTGCGCTCCGCGACGTCGATCGAGCGCTGGGCGGCCGACTTCAGCGAGGCGCGGATGCCGGAGAACATGCGGTCGAAGGTGGCGAGGGTGCCGACCTCGGCGTCGCCGACGTCCTTGGCGACCTGCTGCACCACGCCGAGCATGGAGCGCTCGCCGACCGAGCTGTTGCGCCCCTCGAACACGTTGTGGTCCGACAGGCCCTCTATCGCGGCCTGGAACAGCGGGAACTGGTAGCTGACGAACGGGTACGTGCCGGTGAAGTGCGCCTCGTCGGTGTAGTTGCGGTAGGTCTTCGCGCCGTCGGCGAAGTCGAAGAGGGTCTTGAAGTCCGCGTGCCGCTCCGCGTGGATCCGGGCCAGGGCGGCCCGGCCCGCGTCGTTCTTCTCCAGCAGCCGCTTGCGGATGACCTCCTCGACGTCGGCGCTGGTGAGCTTCACCCGGGTCCGGAACCGCGCCTGGATCTTGGAGAAGTCGTTGCCCTGCTGCCGGGTGCGGTCGCCGACGACCTTGTCCATGTCCTCCTGGGAGGTGACGAACACCCAGGCCCGTCCCCGGCACTTGGTGTTCAGGGACTCGGCGATCGTCTGGAGGTTGAGCATCAGATGGGTGCTGGACCCGATGAACTGGCCGACCTCGTCCACGAAGAAGTTCAGCCGGAAGCCCTCGCCCTGACGGTCGACCCAGGCCGCCACCTCGTGGGCGAAGTCCTCGATCGAGACCCCGTACTCCTTGCGGTACTTGGTCAGGATGTCGGTCGGCGTCCCCTCGCCCCCGCCGCTGATCTCGGCGTAGGCCCTGGCCACGTTGGCCTCCTCAAGGACGCCCTCCTCGCGGCCGTGGGTCCAGTCGCGGCCCGCGATCCGCGCGTACGCCTCCTTGAAGGCGCCGTACTGCCCGCGGTTGTCCAGGTCCCGCTCGAAGCGGGCCACATGGCCCTGGTTGCCGTAGTAGCCGCAGCTCTCGTCGAAGACCTTGACGAACACCTTCAGCAGGGCGTCGCCCTGGTCCTTGGTGATCAGCGTGGCCTTCTGGTCGATGTTGAACAGCAGGCTCTTCGCCGGGACGCGGGCGGCCCGGTCCAGCAGGGCCGGGAGGAACGCGCCCTGCGCCTTGGCCCGGAAGCTCTCCGAGACCCGCTCGCGCGGGAACTCGCGGCCGTCGACGTCGCCGAGCAGATGCGCGAGCATCTTCAGCAGGTGGGACTTTCCGGAGCCGAAGAAGCCCGAGATCCACACCCCGTTGGCGTTGGTGTAGTCCGTGTACGCCTCCAGCAGGAGTTCGAGCCCCTTGGCCGCCTCGTTGGTCAGGACGTACTCGTCCACCTCGGTGCCCAGGTGCGCGGTGTCATCGGCCTTGATGACGCCCTCGATCGGACGCTGGACGTCCTTGGCGAAGATCTCGTTCAGCTTCAATCCGGTCACGCCTCCTGCTCCAGGATGTTCTTGGCCCGGTAGTACTGGTCGTCCGTGAGCCGCCCGAAGAGCACCAGCGACGAGCCCAGGGTGTCGGACTGCCGGTAGTGGCCCGGGAAGAACAGCAGCATCGGCCGGCCGGTCACGACGCTCTGCAGGTTGTTCAGGACGTTGTGCGAGCGGATGTACGGGAAGACCTCGCCGATGCCGGTGAGGAAGAGGACGTCGAAGTCGTCCCCGGCGAGCCGGGCCCGGACGGCGGGCGCGAGGTGGTCCTGGGGATCGAGCATCCCCTGGAGCAGCTCGCGGAAGTCGGCCTTGTCCTGCCCGGGTTCCAGGGCGAGCAGCCGGTCCCAGACCCCGCGCTCGGTGAGCAGCTCCACCGACAGGTCGTAGAGGTCGATCTCGCGGACCGTGATCCCCTTGTTGGCCAGCCGGTTCCTGACGCGCCTGCGGGCGCCCGCGACCGCGAGGGCGTCCTCGGGGTCGTAGGGGTAGAGGAAGAAGGGGACCTCGTTGCTCAGGCCCTCCATCCGCAGGAACCGCTCGCCGCTGAGCACCTGGAACAGGTGCTCCTCCTGCTCGGACAGTTCGGTCGGTGTCACCGCTGGGCCCTTCCGGTGGCGTCGTCGGGGGTCGGGAAGAACCGCAGGTCGCCCGGGGGCCGCGCGGACAGGGCGGCGGCGACGCGGCCCGACGGCACGGCCCGCAGGAGCCGCCCGTCCGCGAGCAGGCCGGCCTCGGCCAGCATCAGGAACAGGTTCGAGCGCAGCTTGCGCAGGGTCGCCCCGCTGACCTCGGCCAGCTCGGGGTGCCACAGCGTCCTGCCCCGTACGAAGGCGTCGAAGTCCTCGTGCCCGAGGGACGGCGTCAGCAGCAGGAACCGCTCGCGCACCACCTCCTCGGCGAACTCGCCGATCAGGGCGTAGCGGCGGCAGGCGGCGGCCCACAGCAGGTGCGCGCGCTCGGTCGCGGTGGCCCCGGTCAGCAGCTCCAGCTCACCGTCGGTGAGCACGGAGAGCCGCTGGGCGACCTCGCGGGCGGAGCGCCGGCCGGACGCGACGGTGCGGGCCTGGAGCAGGTTGTCCCGCTCGATCGCCGCGCGCGTGCGCGGCCAGTCGCGCTCGCGGAGGTACAGCGGGGCGGCGACCAGGGCCTCGCGCATGAGGAGGGCGCCACTGGTGAACGAGAGCGCGTAGCGGGGCGCGGGGGCGGTCCCTTCCGCCACGGGGCGTCTCCTTCCGGGTCGGGTCGGTCATTCAGGATACGGCGGGCCGGACCCGTCCCGGACGGCGGCCGTGCGGCCCCTCGCCTCCCCCGGACGGGCACGCCCCCGCCCGTCCCCGGCGGCGGTCCGCCGCCGACGAGTGTAGGCCGACCGGCCCACGGGGAGCGGGGGCGGAGGCCGCCCCTGGGGTCCGGGTCCGGACCTCGCCGTCCGGGCATGGCGGGCGCCTCGGGAGGCCGGGAGGCCGCGGGCCCTCCGTCGGCCGGGTCCGTCGGCCCGGTCCGCCGACCGGGTGCGGGGGCCGGACCGCGGAGCCGGGGCGCGGGCGGGCGGAGCGGCCCGGGGGAGCGGGTGCGAGGGGGCCCGGCCGGGGTGCGGGCGTCGTGGGCCCGGGGCGCGGGTCTCCGGGCGGGCCGGGACGGGACGGGCGGGGACGGGCCCGGACAGGGGCGGCGCGGTGTCCGGGAGCGGGGCGTGGACGGGGCGCGAAGGGGGGAGCCGGGCGGGGCGCGGGCGTCGTGGACCCGGGGCGCGGGCGTCGTGGGCCGGGAGAGTGCGGGCCGTCCGCTCGGGGGCGGCGCATACCACTGATCGAACGCCAGAGGAAGGGCCCTCCGCGAAGTTCTCGCGAAGGGCTCGGAACGGCCCATGGCCGACACGGCCGCGCGCCCCCGGCAGGACTCGAACCTGCGGCCAAGTGCTTAGAAGGCACCTGCTCTATCCACTGAGCTACGGGGGCCTGATGGGGTGGCCGCTGCCCGGGCGGCCCGCGCGGGGCCGGTCCGTGGCAGTGCCGGGGACAAGGATAGGGCTCCCGGTTCCTCGTCCCTGGTGCCTCGCCTCCGTGGCTCAATGTGGAGGTTCGGTGAAGCGGTCCTGATAATCGCAGGCGGGTACGAATCGTGCAGCGCTTTTCACGCCTCGCGCGGCGGGTGTTGTGCACTCGTTATGCCTGGACCGCCCCCGCGCCCCACTCGCCCTCTCCGTCCGAAGTGTCCGGTCGGCGCGCAGGCATGCGCATATGCTTCAGAATTCCCCTAAAATTGGGCATTCTTCCCATGTGGTGACCTTGGACGTACGGCCTCAACTGCTCGACGCACTCTCCGCGCTGCGCGACCGCGTCGCGGCCGCACGCTTCCCGCTGCCCCTGCCCGGGGCCCCCCGCGCGCGTGCCAACCGCGACGAACTGCTCGCCCAGCTAGACGACTACCTCGTGCCCCGCCTGAGAGATCCCGAAGCACCGCTGCTCGCCGTGGTGGGGGGCTCCACCGGCGCCGGCAAGTCCACCCTCGTCAACTCGCTCGTGGGGCGCCGGGTCAGCGAGGCCGGCGTCCTGCGGCCCACCACCCGGACACCGGTGCTGGTCTGCCATCCCGAGGACCACCACTGGTTCAGCGGCATGCGCGTCCTGCCCGACCTCGCCCGGGTGTGGACCCCCCGCCGGGAGACCGACGACGACCTGCTGCCCCCGGGCGAGGACCCCGCACGGGTGCTGCGCATCGAGACCGCCGACAGCCTCCCGCCCGGCGTCGCCCTGCTGGACGCCCCCGACATCGACTCCCTCGTCGCCGACAACCGCGTCCTGGCGGCCGAGTTGCTCTGCGCCGCCGACATCTGGGTGATGGTCACCACGGCCGCGCGCTACGCCGACGCGGTGCCCTGGCACCTGCTGCGCACCGCCAAGGAGTACGACGCCACCCTCGTGACCGTGCTCGACCGGGTGCCGCACCAGGTCGTCACCGAGGTCTCCCGGCGGTACGGCGCCCTGCTCACCAAGGCCGGGCTGGGCGACGTCCCCCGCTTCACCGTGCCCGAACTGCCCGAGTCCGCCTGGGGCGGCGGCCTGCTCCCGGCCACCGCCGTGGCCCCGCTGCGCGCCTGGCTCGTCCACCGGGCCCAGGACCTCGGCGCCCGGCACCACGCCATGGCCCGCACCGCCCACGGCGTCCTCGACTCCCTCGGCGCCCGGATGCCCGAACTGGCCGGGGCCAGCGCCGCCCAGTACGCCGCCGCGCTGCGGCTCACCACCGCCGTCGACGAGGCGTACGACGGCGAGCACGCGCGGGTGCGGGGCAGGCTGAAGGCGGGCGCGGTGCTGGCCGGGGACGCGCTCAAGCGCTGGCGGGCCTTCCCCCTGGACTGCTCCCCGGCGGAGCTGCTCGACTCCCTGGTGGAGAGCCTCACCGCCCTGCTGCTCTGCTCCGTCACCGCCGCCGACGAACGCGTCGACGCGGCCTGGCGGCGCGAACCGGCCGCCGGCGCCCCCGGGCTGGAGGAGCCCGACCCCGAGCCGGACACCGCCGAGCACCGCATCGGCATGGCCGTCCGGCGCTGGCGGCGGGAGCTGGAGGAGCACGCCGAGGAGGAGACGCGCGGGCTGGACCGCGCGGTGGCGCCGGAGCCCGAGACGGTCGCCGCCCTCGTCGCCACCGTCCTGCTGGGCGGACGCCGGGCGCGCGGCGCCGGGGAGGGCCTCGCCGAGCGGATCGGCGCCCACGGCGCGCTGCGGCTGCGCGACCGGGGCGGACGGCTGCTGGCCGAGCAGGTCGACCTGGTGGTGCACACCGAGCGCGAGCGCCGCCTCGCCCCGCTGGACGCGCTGGACGTCCACCCCGAGCCGCAGGCCGAACTCATCGCCGCGCTGTCCGTACTGCAGAAGGAGAGGTGACCGGTGACCGCCGTCACTGACCAGGACCCCACCGAGCACACCGACCACACGGAGGGGCAGGACCCCGGGAGGCACGGGGGAACGGACGAGCGCGGCGCGGGGGGCGCGGCGGGGGGTGCCGCGCCGGGGGAGGGGACCGCGGGCGCGGGGCCCGGCGCGGGAGCGGGGGACGGCTCGCGCCCCCGGGACGGCGTTGGCCCCCGGGACGGCGCGGGCCCGGCCCGAGGCGCGGACGCGGGGGCGGCGGGGCGGGCGGACCGGGGCCGGGGCACGGGGACGGGGACAGGGGCGGGCGGTGCCGGGGCGGGGGCCGGTGGTGAGGGGGGATCGGAGCCGGGCCCGGGCTCGCGCCATGGCTCGGTCCACGGACCCGCGGGTGCGGCTGGGCGGCCGGGGGCGCGGGGCGAAGCGGGCTTCGAGAGCGAGGGTGCCGGGGGCGCGGTGCGGGGGGCTGCCCGCGGGGCGTGGGGTGCCGTGGGCGCGGGCCGTGCGGAGCGTGCGTCCGGTGAGGCCGGGGCGGGGGCCGTGGGACGTGGGGCCGGCAGGGAGGGCACGGGGGGCACCGGAGCCGGCGGGGCCGGCAGTACGTCCGGCGGGTCCGAGGGGCGCGGCGGGTCCGGCGGGGTGGGGGGTGCCCGGGACGCGCGGGGCTCCGGAGCCGGTGCCGCCTCGGGAGCCGCCGGTGGCGTCGGTGGGACGGGCAGGACGGGTAGGGCCGGAGCCGTCGGTGGCCCCGGTGAGGTGGGAGCCGCCGGTGGTGCCAGTGGGGCCGGTGGAGCCGGTGGAGCCGGTGGTCCCGCCGGGCCCGGTGGAGCCGGTGGTGACGCGAAGGGCGTCACCCGTGAGGACCGTGCCGGGACTCCGCCCCGGAGCGGGCACGCCGGACGCCCCCCGGAGCACGGGGGGCGGATGGACGGCGTGCCCACGCACGGGCACACCGGGGACCGCGCCCCCGCGCGCGGGCACGACACCCCCGGCGACTCCCGGCGCGCGGCACCGGAGGACGGCGGCGCGGCCGACGGCACCGCGCCCCCGCGGGCCGCCGCCCGCGGCCGTACGCCCGAGGAGGGCGTCTGGGGCGACGGGCTGATCGCCCGCCGGGTGGAGGAGAGCGGCGGCGCGGAACGCCACGCCCCCGCCGACCGCGGGCTCCCCGGCTCCACCGCCGTGACCCCGCTCGCCTATGACGGGCCGCTGCGCGCCCGGCTGGACGCGCTGCGCGAGCTGGTCGGCCTCTCCCGGGCCCGCGTGGACAACGGGACGCTGGCCGAGGCCGGCCGGGTCCTCGACGAGGCCGCCGCGCGCCGCAGGCTCTCCGGCCGGCACACCGTCGTCGCCATCGCGGGCGCCACCGGCAGCGGCAAGTCGCAGCTCTTCAACGCGCTCGCCGGGGTGGCGATCTCCGAGACCGGGGTGCGCCGCCCGACCACCTCCGCGCCCATCGCGTGCAGCTGGAGCGACGGCGCTGCGGGCCTCCTGGACCGGCTCGGCGTCCCCGGACGGCTGCGCCGCCGCCCCCTCGGCCACCCCGAGGAGGACTCGCCGCTGCGCGGGCTGGTCCTGATCGACCTGCCCGACCACGACTCGGCGGCCGTGGAGCACCGCGCGCAGGTCGACCGGGTCCTCGGCCTCGTCGACGCGGTCATCTGGGTCGTCGACCCCGAGAAGTACGCCGACGCCGTCCTCCACGAGCGCTATCTGCGGCCGATGGCCGGTCACGCGGAGATCACCCTCGTCGTCCTCAACCAGGTCGACCGGCTGCCCGGGGAGGCCGCCGAGCAGGTCCTCGACGATCTGCGCCGGCTGCTCGACGAGGACGGGATCGCCCTGGGCGAGCACGGCGAACCGGGCGCCACCGTCATGGCGCTCTCCGCCCTCACCGGCGACGGCCTGGACGAACTGCGCGACGTGCTCGGCCGGTTCGTCGCCGAACGCCAGGCACCGGCCCTGCGCGTCGCGGCCGACGTGGACGCCGCCGCCGGACGGCTCCGGCCCGTCTACGTCACCGGACGGCGCACCGGGCTCAGCGAGGAGGCGCGGGAGGAGTTCGCCGACCGGCTCGCCGACGCGGTCGGCGCCACCGCGGCGGGCGACGCGGCGGAGCGCGCCTGGCTGCGCAACGCCAACCGGGCCTGCGGCACGCCCTGGCTGCGGCTGTGGCGCTGGTACCACGACCGCCGCGAACCGGTCACCGGGCGGCTCGCCGTGCGCGCCCAGCACGACGAGGAGGCCACCGCCCGGCAGCGGGTGGAGCAGGCGGTGCGCACCGTGACCGACCGGGCGTCGGCCGGGCTGCCCGCGCCGTGGGCCCAGGCGATGCGGGAGGCGGCGGCCCGCGGCCTGCGGGGGCTCCCGGAGGCGCTGGACGAACTGGCGGTGCGCAGCACCCCGCCGCAGGGGCGCCCGCCGCGGCCGGGATGGTGGCCGGCGGCCGTGCTCGCCCAGGCGTCCATGACCCTGCTCCAGGTGCTGGGCGGCCTGTGGCTGCTGGGGCAGATCGTCGGCCACCTGTCGCCCAACCTGGGGGTTCCGGTGCTGTTGATGATCTCCGGGATCGTGGGCGGGCCGGTCATCGAGTGGAGCTGCCGGATGGCCGCCCGGGGCCCGGCCCGCCGCTACGGCGACGAGGCGGAACGGCGGCTGCGGGAGGCGGCTGCGGGGTGCGGCCGGGCCAGGGTGCTCGATCCGCTGGCGGCGGAGCTGCTGCGGTACCGGGAGGTGCGGGAGCAGTACGGGAGGGTCACGGGGGCGGGGGTGCGGTAGGGGGCGGTGCCTTCCGGGTGCGGCGGGGGCTGTGGGAGGGGGCCGGTGGGGCTGCCGGCCTCCGAAGCCGCCGGGCCGTGCGGCCACTCTGCTGCCGGGCTGCCGGGCTGCCGGGCTGCCGGGGCGCCCTGCCGCCGGGGCGCCGGGGGTGTCCGACCGCTGAGGGCGGGAGGCCGCTGGTGTCCCGGATCCTGCCGGGGCCGATGGTCCCGCCCGGACGGGCTGCCCGGGACCGGGGCACCGGGATCGGGGCGCCGGGGCCGGGGCCCAGGCCCGGGGTCCGGCGGTTCATGGATACGGCTCACTCGTCCGGGTGGCGGAGTTCTCCACAGGCCCGGGGCCGTCCACAGGCCCCGGCGGGACCGGGCGAAGGAATGCACTCTGGCATCGCGGCGGTCGCGACGGACGCGGTCGCCCCGAGGGAGGCATCCGCGATGAACGACACAATGATCTGCGCCGTGGGCAATGTGGCCACCCAGCCCGTGTTCCGGGAGCTGCCGAGCGGGCCGTCGGCGCGGTTCCGGCTGGCGGTCACCGCGCGCTACTGGGACCGGGAGAAGAACCAGTGGGCGGACGGCCACACCAACTTCTTCACGGTGTGGGCCCGCCGCCAGCTCGCCGCCAACGCCGCCACCTCCCTCACCGTGGGGGAGCCGGTGATCGTGCGGGGGCGGCTCAAGGTCCGCTCCGAGGCGCGCGAGGGGCAGAACTGGACCTCGGCGGACATCGACGCGGTGGCCATCGGCCACGACCTGGCGCGCGGCACCTCGGCGTTCCGCCGCCCGAGCAGGACGGAGGGTGCCGTCCCGTCCCCCTCCGGCCCGGAGCCCCGGTGGGAGACCCCGGAGCCCGGATCACCGGACGCCACGCCGGCAGCGGCGGCGGCCGGGGCGCCGGACGGTGCGGTGGGGGAGGCGGACGGTGTGGTGGAGGCGGCGGCGTGGGAGGGCACCGGCCGGAGCCGGGAGCCCGCCGCGGTGGGGTGACCGGACGGGAGGAGCGTGCCGGGCGCCCCTGCCGGGGCCATCCGCCGGGACGCCCGCGCCGGAGGCCGCTCCGGACACCCGCGCGGCCCGTCGGACGTCGCCCGTCGGACGCCGCCCCCGCAGCCCGGACGCCGCAGTCCTGACGCCGCCCGCCGCATCTCGGCCGGCCGGGCGGTCCCGCGCGCACCCCGGGTGAACACCCGCCGGGTGGTTCCCGGTTGCTTTGTCGACAAGCCCTGTCGGGCAAGGCCGCCGGGATAACGATTCCGAGTCGGATCACCGCTCGGACGACCCTCCCCGGCGAGCGTGGTGCGCAAGGTACTTAGGATGCCGAACAAGCCCTCCGGGGCAACTGATTCTGCTGGTGGGACCGTTTCCCCCGCATCAACGGGTCCCGCCGGAAGGGGAGTTTGGTGTTTTCTTCGCTCGCTCTGCTGTCCCGGCCCGGCCGGGGGGCGGCCCGTGCCGCCGTCGCCGCACTGGTGCCGGCCCTGGCCGCGGCCGGGGTGCTCGCCGGCGCGGGACCGGCCGCGGCCGAGGGCGTCGGCCAGGAGCGGGGCGGGGCGACGGCCACGATGGGCGGGCTCAAGACGTACGGCGCCGCGGTGATCCACGGACCCGACGGCGACCAGCGGGTGTCGGCCGGGCTGTTCGAGATGGCCGTCGAGGGCGGCGGCACCCTCCAGACCTACTGCGTCGACGTCCAGACCTCGGTCCAGAAGGACGCCAAGTACCACGAGACACCGTGGGGCGGCACCTCCCTGGGCACCAACAAGGACGCCGGTCGCATCGCCTGGATCCTGCGGAACTCCTACCCCCAGGTCGACGACCTCACCGAACTCGCGAGGAGGGCGGGAGTCCCCGGCGGGCTCACCCGGCAGGAGGCGGCGGCCGGCACCCAGGTGGCCATCTGGCGCTACTCCGACCACGCCGACGTCGAGGCGGTCGGCGCCCGGGCCGAGCGGCTCGCGGACTACCTGGAGAAGAACGCCCGCCCCCGGGCCGAGCCCGGGGCGTCCCTCACCGTGGAGCCCCGCGCGGTCGCCGGACGCCCCGGCGAACCGCTCGGCCCGGTCACCGTCCGCACGGGGGCCGGCAGCGCGACGGTGACACCGCCCGCGGACGCCGCCGCCAACGGCGTCCGGATCGTCGACCGCAAGGGCCGGCCGGTCACCTCCGTCGCCTCGGGCACCCGGGTCTACTTCGACGTGCCCGAGGACGCGGCGCCCGGCACCGCCCGGCTCACCGTGCAGGCGTCGACGACGGTCCCGGTCGGCCGGGCCCTCGCCTCGGAGAACCGCAGCCAGACGCAGGTCCTCGCCGGTTCCAGCGAATCGACGGTCTCCGCGACCGCGACGGCGGCCTGGGCCGCCACCGGGGCGGTCCCCGCCCTGTCCGCCGAGGAGAACTGCGCCGAGGGCGGGCTGGACATCACCGCCGTCAACAAGGGCGACGAGCCCTTCTCCTTCACGCTGCTGGACACCGAGTACACCATCGCGCCGGGCGAGCGCCGGACGGTGGCGCTCCCGCTGCCCGAGGACCGCGCCTACGACTTCACCATCACCGGCCCCAACGGCTACGCGCAGCGGTTCGCCGGCGTCCTCGACTGCCGCACCCAGGCGGGGACGGCCGCCGACATCCGCACCCAGACCGCCGCCGGGCCGTCCCTCGCCCCGGTGAACGTCCCCGCCCCGTCCGCCGGCCCCGACCTGGCCTCGACCGGCGGCTCCAGCCTCACCCCGGTGATCGGTGTGCTGGCCCTCACCCTGATCGCCCTCGGCGGCGCCACCCTCCTGGTCATCCGCCGCCGCGAGACCCACGGGAGCTGACACCCCCACCCGGCCGCCCCGGGACCGGGCCCCCGGCCCGCCCCTCCGCCCGCCCGGGCCGGAGCGCCCGATGAGGACGGGTTTTCGCCCAGGGCTGGCGGTGCGGCAAGATGGGGTGTATCTGCCCACTGCCTGATCGAGCTGCCGGACGGTTTCTCTTGGCTGAGTTCATTTACACCATGCGCAAGGCGCGCAAAGCGCACGGCGACAAGGTGATCCTCGACGACGTCACCCTGAACTTCCTGCCGGGGGCGAAGATCGGCGTCGTCGGCCCGAACGGCGCCGGAAAGTCGACCGTTCTCAAGATCATGGCCGGTCTGGAGCAGCCGTCGAACGGCGACGCCTTCCTCACCCCCGGCTACACCGTCGGCATCCTGCTCCAGGAGCCGCCGCTGAACGAGGAGAAGACCGTCCTGGAGAACGTCCAGGAGGGTGTCGCCGAGATCAAGGGCAAGCTCGACCGGTTCAACGAGATCGCCGAGCAGATGGCGACCGAGTACACCGACGAGCTGATGAACGAGATGGGCAAGCTGCAGGAGCAGCTCGACCACGCCAACGCCTGGGACCTCGACGCCCAGCTCGAACAGGCCATGGACGCCCTGGGCTGCCCCCCCGGCGACTGGGCGGTGAGCAACCTCTCCGGTGGTGAGAAGCGCCGCGTCGCGCTCTGCAAGCTGCTGCTGGAGGCCCCCGACCTGCTGCTCCTCGACGAGCCCACCAACCACCTCGACGCCGAGTCGGTGAACTGGCTGGAGCAGCACCTCGCCAAGTACGAGGGCACCGTCGTGGCCGTCACCCACGACCGGTACTTCCTGGACAACGTGGCCGGCTGGATCTGCGAGGTCGACCGGGGCCGTCTGCACGGCTACGAGGGCAACTACTCCAAGTACCTGGAGACCAAGGCCACCCGCCTCAAGGTCGAGGGCGCCAAGGACGCGAAGCGCCAGAAGCGCCTCAAGGACGAGCTGGAGTGGGTCCGCTCCAACGCCAAGGGCCGCCAGGCCAAGTCCAAGGCGCGGCTGGCCCGCTACGAGGAGATGGCGGCCGAGGCCGACAAGATGCGGAAGCTGGACTTCGAGGAGATCCAGATCCCGCCGGGCCCCCGGCTGGGCAGCATCGTCGTCGAGGTCGACCACCTCACCAAGGCCTTCGGCGAGAAGGTCCTCATCGACGACCTCTCCTTCACGCTGCCGCGCAACGGCATCGTGGGCGTCATCGGCCCCAACGGCGCGGGCAAGACCACGCTGTTCAAGATGATCCAGGGCTTCGAGCAGCCCGACTCCGGCTCCATCAAGGTCGGCGACACGGTCAAGATCTCCTATGTCGACCAGAGCCGCGAGAACATCGACCCCAAGAAGACGCTGTGGGCCGTCGTCTCCGACGAGCTGGACTACATCAACGTCGGCCAGGTCGAGATGCCCTCGCGGGCCTACGTCTCCGCGTTCGGCTTCAAGGGCCCGGACCAGCAGAAGCCCGCGGGCGTGCTGTCCGGCGGTGAGCGCAACCGCCTCAACCTCGCGCTCACCCTCAAGCAGGGCGGCAACCTGCTGCTCCTCGACGAGCCGACCAACGACCTCGACGTCGAGACCCTCTCCAGCCTGGAGAACGCGCTGCTGGAGTTCCCCGGCTGCGCCGTGGTCGTCTCCCACGACCGGTGGTTCCTGGACCGCGTCGCGACCCACATCCTCGCCTACGAGGGCGACTCCAAGTGGTTCTGGTTCGAGGGCAACTTCGAGTCGTACGAGAAGAACAAGATCGAGCGGCTCGGCCCGGACGCCGCGCGTCCGCACCGCGCCACCTACAAGAAGCTCACCCGGGGCTGATCGGTCTTGCGGCATCTCTACCGCTGCCCGCTGCGCTGGGCGGACATGGACGTGTACGGCCACGTCAACAACGTGGTCTTCCTCCGCTACCTGGAGGAGGCCCGTATCGACTTCCTGTTCCGTCCGGACAAGGAGTTCAAGCAGGGGTCGGTGGTGGCGCGCCACGAGATCGACTACAAGCGGCAGCTGGTGCACCGGCACGCCCCGGTCGACATCGAGCTGTGGGTCACGGAGATCAGGGCCGCCTCCTTCACCCTCACCTACGAGGTGAAGGACGGCGACCTGGTCTACGTCCGCGCCTCCACGGTGATCGTGCCCTTCGACTTCGAGGCACAGCGGCCCCGGCGGCTCACCGAGGAGGAGCGCGAGTTCCTCCGGGAGTACCGGGACGAGCCCGGGGGCCCCGGCCCCGGCCGGGCGAAGAACGAGGAGGAGGCCGTCGCGGCATGACGGTGCTGCACCTCGCCGACGAGGGGGAGGCCGCCGACCTGGCGGCCTTCCTCTCGCGGCTGCTCCACTACGACCGCGCGGCGGCGGTGCGCCTCCAGGCCGCCGGCACGACGCTCGCCGTCTTCGGCCGCCCGCCCTCCTTCGAGGTGCTGGCGATCCGCACGGCACGGCTGTCCAAGCCCTACGAGAAGGGGCTGGAGGTCACCCTCGACACCACCGTCTCCGCCGGTGAACTGCTGGACTCGGTGGACGACCGGGCCGCCACGGCCGCCGTCCCCGCCCCGGTTACCGGGCCCCCGTGGGCCGGGGTGCTGCCCCCGCGCGGCGGCTGGCGCCCCGTGCCGGGTCTCCCCGCGCCGGAGGCGCTGCGCGCGCTGGTCTCGGCCGCGGTGGCCGAGTTTCGCGCCCGCACCGGGGCACTGGCGCCGGAGCGGCGGACCCGGGCCGTGCTGGACGCCGTCGGGCGGGAGATCTGGTCCCGCACCGTCGCGGAGACCGCGCTGCCGGTGCGCGCGGTGCACGCCGCCCAGTCGCTCGGCTTCCTGCGCCCGGCCGGGGGTCCGTCCGGCGCCGGGGCGCCCGCGCTGGTCGCCGCCGGGTCCTGGCTGCGGCTGCGCACCCCGTTCGGCTCGGTGGCGCTGCGCCGGACCGGGGCGGGCCTCGGGGACCTGGGCGTCAGCGTGCGCTGACCCGGTCGGAGCCGGGGCGTCCGGCGGGCCCGCGCCCGCCCCGGTTCCGCCCCGCCGCCCCCGTACCGCCGGGGCCGGGCGGGAACGCCAGCCGCGCGGACCCGGCGGGTGCGGGGTCAGTCCGGGGCGTTGATCAGGGTGGACGCCGCGTAGGTCAGGTACTTCCACAACGTCTGCTCGTGCTCCTCGGAGAGCCCCAGCTCGTCGAGGGCGTCCCGCATGTGCTTCAGCCAGGCGTCGTGCGCGGCGCGGTCGACGGTGTAGGGGACGTGCCGCATCCGCAGCCGGGGGTGGCCCCGGGTCTCGTTGTACGTGGACGGGCCGCCCCAGTACTGCATCAGGAACAGGGTGAGCCGGTCCTCCGCCGGGCCGAGGTCCTCCTCCGGGTACATCGGCCGCAGCAGCGGGTCGGTGGCGACCCCCTCGTAGAAGCGGTGCACGAGACGGCGGAAGGTCTCCTCCCCGCCGACCTGCTCGTAGAACGTCTGCTCCTGAAGCGTGCCGCGCCGAATCTCGGTCACCGTGTGTGCCCCACCAATCTCCTGCCGGTCCGCCCCGGGCGTCGGACCGGGGCGCCCGGGGTCGCGCCCCCGGAACTGCAGTACCCCTCCATCGTCTCAGACCCGGGGAACCAGGACCCGAGACGTAGGCCGCCCTCCCGCGACCGCCCCGGAGCCCGGCGGACCCGCCCGGCGGACCGCCCGGCCGGACGGGCGCCGTTCGCCCCGGAGCCCGGTCCGCAGCACAGTGGAGGCATGGGCGGACACGACGACGGCGACGGACGGGACGGCGGGCCCCCCGGCCCCGTTCCCGCGGAGGCCGCGGCGTCCGCGCGGGCGGCGCTGGTGCGCGAGATCGGGCTGAGCGGGGCCTGGGACGCCGACCCGGTGTGGCGGGAGGCGTTCCTGGCCGTCCCCCGCCATCTGTTCGTGCCGTACTACTACGCGGGCGGACAGGAGCGCCTCTGGTGCGAGGACCCCGACCCGGCGGTCCGGGCGCGCTGGCTGAGCGGTGTCTACGCCGACGCCCCGCTGGCCACCCGGCTGCGCGACGGCGAACTGCTCTCCTCCAGCAGCCAGCCGTCCCTGATGGCGATGATGCTGGTGGCGCTGGAGGTCCGGGACGGCGACCGGGTCCTGGAGATCGGCGCCGGGACCGGCTACAACGCCGCCCTGCTCGCCCACCGGCTGGGCGACGACGACCTGGTCACCACCGTCGACCTGGATCCGGAGATCACCGAGTCGGCCCGGCGGCACCTGGCCGCCGCCGGTCACCGCCCGGCCGTCGTCACCGGCGACGGAGCGCTGGGCGTGCCCGGGCGCGGCCCCTACGACCGGATCATCGCGACCTGCGCCCTGTCCGGGGTGCCGCCCGCCTGGCTCGCGCAGTGCCGCCCCGGCGGTCGCGTCCTCACCCCGTTCGCCACCGGCCTGCTGGCGCTCACCGTCCACGGCGCCGGCCGCGCCGAGGGGCGCTTCCTGCCCACCCCGGCGTACTTCGTGCCGCTGCGGGGCGCGGGCGGCTCCCCGGCGCCGGAGCCGGTGCCGGGCGGGGTGCCGAGTACGGTCCGGGTGGACGACCGGTTCCGTTTCCTGCTGGCGCTGAGCCGGGGCGGGCTGGAACCGGGCGAGGCGTACGCGCTGTGGCGGCGCGAGGGGGCCCCGCCGCGCGAGCGCTTCGGCGTCACGGTGGACGACGGCCGCGCCCGCGCCTGGCTGGACGACCCCGACGGCCCGGACACCTGGCCGCTGCCCTGACGCCGCCCGCCTGTGCCGGGCCCGCCCGTGCCGGGCCGTGCCCGCAGGGGGGCGTGACCGAGGGCCGGGGACCCCGGCGGGGCGCCGGTCTCAGCTGCGGTGGATGGTGATGGTCGTCCAGGCGCCGACGTGCACCCGGTCGCCGTCCTGGAGCGGCACCGGGACGAAGGGCTGGATCGGCTCGTCGGAGCCGTTGACCGTGGTGCCGTTCGTCGAGTTCTGGTCGACGACCGCCCAGCTCCCGTTCGGCTGCTGCACCAGCATCGCGTGCTGGTGCGAGACGCCCGGGTCCTCCGGCGGCACCGAGAGGTCGATGTCGGGGGTGTCACCGGTGGAGTGGCGGCGGCGGCCGATGGTGATCTGGTCACCGGCCAGTGTGCGCTGCTGCTCGGGCGAGTACGCGGGCAGGTTCAGGCCCGCGGCCTCGGGGCCGGAGCGCTGCATCATCGCCATGAAGTACTCGCGGTCCGGACCGATGGTCGCCGACCAGGTCACCGGCTGCCGCTGTGCCTGGGGGTCCGGGTAGCCGTGACCGCCGTGGCCGGGCGGGGGCGGCGGGGCCTGGGTGGCTCCGGGCTGGGGGTAGCCGTAGCCACCGCCCTGCGGGGGACCGCCGTGGCCGCCGGAGGACGGCGGGGAGAGGACCCAGTCGTCGTCCCCGCCGAAGCCGGGGCCGCCGGGCTGCGGACGGCCGGTCTCCTGCGGGAAGGCGGGCGGGGCGGGGGGACCGGCCTGGTACGCGTGCGGGGCGCCGCCGTGGCCGCCGGGACCCTGCGGTCCGCCGTGGCCGGGAGGGCCGCCGGGGCCGCCGGGAGCACCGTGGCCGCCGGGCCCGGGCGGCACGGACCGCGACGGGTCGGCGCCGAAGCCGGGCGGGGGCGGCGGGCCGCCATGGCCTCCGTGGCCCCCCGGAGCGCCGGGACCACCGTGGCCGCCCGGGGCGCCGGGACCACCGTGGCCGCCGGGTCCTCCCGGGACGCCGGGGCCACCCGGACCGCCCGGGCCGAAGGGCCCCGGACCGATCGGCTCGGCGGGCCGGTTCACCTGCGAGGGGCGCGAGCCCTGGTAGTCGTAGCCGTCACCGCCGCCGTACGACGGGCCGCCCGGCGGCTGCGGGAAGCGCGGGGCACCCGGCCCCCCGGGACCCCGCAGATCGGGCGCCGGCGGGCGCGGTGCCGCCGGGGTGTACGACGTGGCGGTGTTGGTGAGGAAGTTCCACCGGCACTCCTCGCAGAACGGCGCCCCGCCCTCCCGGGGCGTGCGGCACTGCGGACAGAGCTGCGGTCCGGCGCCGGGGTGCCCCCCGGGAACCCCGTGGCCGCCTCCCGGAGCGCCGTGGCCGCCCCCGGGGCCGCCGGGGGCGCCCGGTGGCGGGAAGCCGTAGCCGCCGCCCGGGGGCGGCGGGGGCGGGGGCGGGGGTGGGACGGCACCGGCCATGCGGTGACCGCAGACCTCGCACCAGTCGTCGGAACCCGACTGGTGTCCGTTCGGGCAGGTCGGCATGTCGGAGCTTCCCCCTCTTGCGGGCTAGTCGCTCCTCGCGGAGCTGGTCGCTGTGGTCTTCGCTGTCACTTCTTGACGCGCACGGTCTTGGTGGACCGGGTTTCGAGAGTCATCTCGTCCGCCTCCTCGACCTTCGCTTTCAGTCGCACAGTACCTTCCGCGGCGTCGACCACGTCCACCACCTTCGCAAGCAGTTTCGCGGTGTCCGCGTTCCCCGAGGCCCCGGCGAGCTGGACCGCCCGCCCCAGTTTGGCCGTGGCTCCCTCCATGTCTCCCGCTTTGCGCAGATCCAGCCCCTGCTGGATGACCCGGGCCAGCTCGGCCTGCCCGGTGTAGTGCGCGACCTGCGGGTTGATCGAGGTCGAGGCCGTGGTGTCGGCGGTCCACACGGCCCGTACGAGGCCCTGCGCGCCCGGTTCCCCGGCGGCGGCGCCGGACTCCGGGACGACCAGGGAGATCCGGGCGGCCAGCATCTCCCGGCCCAGGGCGGCGGGCGGCACCTCGACGCAGACGTGGTAGTCGCGGGACTCGTCGCCCCAGGAGCCGGTGGGGTAGTCCCCGGCCCGCGGTCCGGCCTCGGAGCGGCGGCCGGTGAGGTCCTCGACGGTGGGCGCGACCTGTTTGACGAACCGCACGGTGGTGCCCTGCGGGGTCCAGAGGCGCAGGGCGACGTCCGCGACCTCCTTGCCCATGGCCTCCTCCATCATCCCCGTGAAGTCCCCCGCCAGCCGGGCCGGGTCGGCGACGATGTCGGCGGTGCCGAGCAGGGCGGAGGCGATGGCGGTGACCTCCTTCACCTCCCAGTCGGTGCCCACCCCGCGGGCGTCGCAGGTGAAGCGCCCGGCGCAGGCGTCGAGCGCCGCCCGGAGCTCCTCGGGCGACTCGTGCTCGTTGCGGCCGTCGGTGAGCAGGATGCCGTGCCGGATGGTGACGTCGGCCGAGGACAGCAGCCGCTCGGCCAGCCGCAGCCAGGTGCCGATGGCCGTGCCGCCGCCCGCGCTCAGCCGCCGCAGCGCCTGCTTGGCCCGGTCCCGGGTGGTGGCGTCCGCGACGGCCAGCCGCCCGTTGCCCGGGTAGACCTCCCGGGCCGTGTGCGTGCCGCCGACCACCGCGAAGTGCACGCCGTCGCGCAGGGTGTCGACGGCGGCGGCCGTCGCCTCGCGGGCGTTGCGCATCTTGGCGGGCGGGTAGTCCATCGAGCCCGAGCAGTCGACCATGAGCACCACCGCCGCGGACGGCCCCGTGCCCGGCGGGTACCGGTCGGGCGCGGCGACGGCGGTCCCGACCGTGCCGCCGCCGGTCGCCGTCACCGTGACGATGGCGTTGACCTCGTGGCCGCCCTCGGGCAGGAACTCGTTCTGGTACACGTCCACCGAGAACCGCGGCACGTTCGACTTCGCGAAATTGGCCATGCCGGATCGCTTCCCCCTCTGCGGCCCCACGGTGGTGGGGCACTGGCTGCTGGCGCGGGCCGCCCCCTGCGGCCCGCGAGGCCGCACCGCGCGCGTCCCTCCACGGCGCGGTCTCAGGCCGATCCTGCCCCCTGCGGCGGGCCCGGGAACGGTACGAGGGCCACTGTTACGTTGTCGTGGCCCCCGCCGTCGAGGGCGTGGCCGACCAGGACCCGGGCGCCGTGCAGCGGGTGCGCGGCGGCGTCGGACGGGACGGCGGCGGCCATCTCCTCGGCGGATTCGGCGTAGTTCCAGAGGCCGTCGGTGCAGACCACGACCACTCCGGGGCGGTCGGGCTTGAACGAGGCGGTGTGCGGCTCCAGTTCGTAGGCGTCCGCGCCGAGCCAGCCCGTGATGGCGTGGGCCCGCTCGTCGGCGTAGGCCTCGGCCTCGTTCATCAGGCCCGCGGCGACCATCTGCGCGGCCCACGAGTCGTCCTCGGTGAGCCGGGCCGCCGGACCGCTGCGGTCCTCCGGCACCCAGTAGACGCGGCTGTCCCCGACCCAGCCGACGATCAGCAGACCGGCGGTGACCACCGCGCCGACCAGGGTGCAGGCGGGGGCGTTCTGGTGCGGCCCCTGCTCGCGGGCGGTGGCGGGCTCGTCGGCCAGCGCGTTGACGGCGTGCGAGGCGGCGATGATCGCGTCGTGCATGGCCTGCTGCGGGTGGGTGCCCCGGGGCAGGGCCGCGAGCAGCGCGTCCCCGGCGGCCCGGGAGGCGGCGAGGGAGGCGTCGTCGGGGCGGGTCGCGGAGGACACCCCGTCGCAGACCACGGCCAGGGTCGCGGGGCTGCCGTCGGGCAGCGCGGTGCGGCCCACGCAGAAGGCGTCCTCGTTGCGGTGGTGGCGCAGCCCCCGGTCGCTGACGGCGGCGGCGGGCCCGCACTCCTGTTCCATGTGGTCGCGTTCGCGGGGCTGGGCGTGGCCGCAGTTCTCGCAGTAGCCGTCGCCGTCCACCCGGCCGGTGCGGCAGGCCACGCAGACGACGGCGCCGGGCGCCGGTGCGGCCGCCGGGGGCGGGGCGGGGGCGGCCGCCGGGGCGGGCGGGGCCGCGGGCGGTGGCACCGGGCCGGCGGGCAGGCGCGGGTCGGGCGCCTGGAGCGGGTACTCGTCGGGCTCCGACGGCCGGTCGAACCGCACCCCGGTCCCCGTGCCCGGCGCGGGGACCGGCGGGGCGGCCGGCGGCGGGGGAGGGGGCGGCGGCACGGCGGGCGCGGACGGTGGCGGCGGCGGCACGGGCGGGGACGGGTGCAGCGGGGAGCCGCCCGAGTCCGTGCCCGCCATGTCGGACGGCGAGTGCGCGGGCAGCGGACGGCCGGAGCCGTCCGAGTCCCGGGCCGTCGGCCAGTCCACACCATCGGGGGACGCCGAGACCGGCGCCGGGCCGTCCGGGACGCGGTCCGGGCCGTCGGGGGACCGCGCGGTCACGGCGGACAGCTCGTGTCCGCACGCACCGCAGAAGCGGTCCCCCGGCTCCAGGGGTTCCGCGCAGCTCGGGCACGTCGGCACTGCGGCCTGCTGGGGCTTCTGCGACATCAACTACACCCACGTCCGGGGGCGGTAACGGTTGGCACGTTCCACCAGGTCGATCCTTTCCTCGCCGCCCCGCGCCAGCCGGGCCAGCATGCGGTACGAGCGCTCCAGGCCGAAGCGCAGGCCCCGTTCGTCGAGGCCGCTGCCCAGCAGCGTCCGTCCTCCGGCGGCGGGAGGGACGGAACCCCGGCCCCCGGAGAGTACCCAGTCCAGCGCGCAGCCGAGGACCTCGACGGACAACTGCTCGCGGCGCGCCGGGTCCAGACCGTATCCCTCCAGCGCCTCGACCTGCCGCGCGGAGGCGGTCAGATCGTCCAGGAACGCCGTGTCCCCCGGGTCCGCCGCCCGGCGCCGCAGCCGCGCCCGCACGGCCGCCACCCGGGCCGCCGTGCAGTGCACCGAGGACTCCGGCACCGAGTCCAACGTCCGTACGGCGCCGGGCCGGTCGCCACCGGCCAGCAGCACCCGGGCGAGCCCGAAGGCGGCGCTCACATGGCTCGGGTCGGCCGACCACACCAGGCGGTAGTACTCGGCGGCGTTGTCGAGCTGGCCCAGCACCTCGGCGCACAGGCCGAGCGCCAGCTTCGGCGCGATCTCGCCGGGGAAGGCGTCGTACAGGGCGTCGAAGGCCAGCGCGGCGTCCTCGTGACCACCCGTCACCAGCGCCGCCAGGCCGCGGTACCAGACCACCCGCCAGTCCTCGGGCCGTTCGTCCTCCAGCGCCCCCAGCGTCGCGAGGGCCCCGGGCGTGTCGCCCTGTTCCAGCCGGGCCCGGACCTCCCTCAGCCGGGTCTCGGCCGACGGCGCCGGGGCCGCGGCCAGGGCGGTCAGGAGCTCGCCGGGCGCGGAGGCCGACAGGCCCGCCAGGAAACCGGCGTTGGGGTCGGCCGGGTCGACCCGGGGCACCGGCAGGGCCAGCGCGGCGGCGGGCACGTCGGCGGCCCGGACCAGCGCCCCGCCGGGGGCCGCGGCGCCCGCGGGACCCGGGCGGCCGGCGGTGCCCGCCGTGCCGCCGGTGGCGGTGCCCGCGGCGCCGGGCGGCAGGGCGGGCCGGGCCGCGCCCGGGGGGAGCGCGGCGGCGGCGCGCCCCCGGCGCCGGACGGGCCGGGCGCCCAGCACCGACACCTCCCCGTCCAGCAGGGGGAACAGTTCGGTGTCCGTCACCCGGGTCTCCGGTCCGAACAGCGTGGACAGCGCCGGTCTGGCCCGTCCCGTCCGCACCGAGACGATCTCCCGCAGCACCCCCGTCAACTGCTCCGCCATCTCCCGCGCGGAGCCGAACCGGCGCTGCGGATCGGGGTCGGTGGCCCGCGCCAGCAGCCGGTAGAAGGACTCGTGCCGCCGGAAGACCTCCACGGTGTCGGGGTCCGGCAGCGAGTCGGCGTGCACCGTGGTGTAGCCCTGGAAGTCGAAGGTCAGCACGGCCAGCGTGCGCCCCACCGTGTACAGGTCGGACGCCACCGACGGACCGGCCTCCGCGACCTCCGGCGCCTGGTAGCCCACGGTGCCGTAGATGGCCGACTCCTCGTCGTCCGCGCGGCGCACCGCGCCCATGTCGATCAGCTTGAGCTGGTCCTCGGTCTGGATCGCGTTGTCGACCTTGAAGTCGCAGTAGAGCAGGTTGCGGCTGTGCAGGTGGCCGAGGGCCTCCAGCGCCTCGATGCCGTAGGCGCACGCCTGCTCCACCGGCAGCGGATCGCGGCGGCCGTCCGGGGCGCGCCGCTCGTTGGCGATCTCCTTGAGCGCCTTGCCGCCCACGTACTCCATGACGATGTACCCGTCGAGGGAGCCGGTGCGCTGGTCGAGGTGCTCGACGAAGTTGTAGATCCGCACGATGTTGGCGTGCTCGATCTCCGCGAGGAAGCGCCGCTCGTTGATGGCCGCCGCCATCGCGTCGTGGTCGCCGGTGTCCAGCAGGCCCTTGAGGACCACCCAGCGGTCGGCGACCGGCCGGTCGATGGCGAGGTAGATCCAGCCGAGCCCGCCGTGCGCGAGGCAGCCCACCACCTCGTACTGGCCGTGCACCACGTCCCCGGCGGCGAGCTTCGGCACGAAGGAGTACGGATGGCCGCACTTGGTGCAGAAGCCCTCCGTGCGCCCGGGCCGCTCGCCGCGCGCCCGCCCGACCGGCGCCCCGCAGTCCGACCGGGAGCAGAACCGCTTGCGCTCGGGCACCTCGGGCCGCTCCAGGACCATGGCGCGCGGGTCGGGCCGGGGGATGGGCGGGACCTCGACCAGCCCGGCGCCGAGCCGGCCGCTGGAGCCCGCCCCGTTCCCGGTGCCGGTACTGCGCACCGACACCGAGCGGTTGGTGGCCCGCCCCGACAGGGCTGACGACAGCCGCCCGGACACCGAGCGGCGGGAGCGCGAGGACTGGGACGAGGAGCGCGCACCGCGCCCGCCCGTGCCGCCGCTCCCCGGGCCGGGGGAGCCGCCGGACACGGAGCCGCCCGGCCCCCGGCGGGCCGTGACCCCGGTGGGGGCGGCGCCGACCGTGCCGCCGGCCGACACCACGGGCGCCAGCCCGCAGGTGCCGCAGTACAGCTCGCCGCCGCCCATGTCCTCGTACGTGCCGTCGCAGTCGGGACGCTGGCACGCGCTCCGCTCCTGGCTCATGACGCCTCCCCGGTGTCCCCGTAGCCGCTCATGCGCCCGGCCCCGTCCGGTCGCGGTCGGTGCGGTGCGTGCGGTCCGCCGCGGCCCGCTCCCCGGGGGCGGCGGCGGGGCCGGGCACCCGGGGTTCCGCGGCCGGTCCGGGTACCCGGGGCTCCGCGGCGAGAGCCTCGGCCGCCACCCGCTGGTAGCGCAGCACCGCCTGCTCGGCGACGCGCAGGTCGCAGGGCGCGCTCCACAGCATGCGCCGGGCCCGCTCGTAGGTCTCGACCAGCTCCGGGTCCTCGGCGAAGCCGAGCCGGGACATCTTCGCCCGGTACGCGTCCAGCCGCCCGCGCAGCTCCGCGCGGACCGCCAGCGGCGCGGTGACCGCCGTCAGCGACTCGCGGGCGCGCAGCAGTTCGTCCTCCGCCCGGCCCTCCAGGGACTCCAGGAGCGGGGACAGCCGGTGCCACTGGGCGTGCCTGCGGTACTCCGCGGCCGTCGCGACCTGCTCCTGCAGCGCCGTCGGGGGGCCGCTGACCACGGGCACCTCGGTCGCGGCGATCTTCGCCAGCACCTCGCCCCGGGCGGTGCGCGCCTCGGCCAGGGTGCGGTCGGCCCGGGAGAGCACGTCCCGCAGCCGCAGGATGCGCTGCTCGGCGTCCCGGCGGACCGCGAGCACGGCGTCGATCTCCCGGCGCACCTCCTCCAGGGCGCGCGCCTCCCGGTCGTAGACCGTGGTGTCGGGGCGGCCCCCGCCGGGCGCCGAACTCCCCTCGGCGGGAACCCAGTAGGCCAGCGGATCCGACACCACCCGCTCGCGCAGCCGGGCCAGGGTGCGGGTGATCCGCTCCAGGTCGTCACCGGCCGGGTGCTCGCCCGGGCGCACCCCGACCGAGTGGGCGAGGCCCAGGGTGCGGCGCAGCTCGGCGGCGAGCAGGTCGATCCGGGCGGGCAGCGCCGACCAGACCGCGTCGGCGGCGACCACCAGGTCCAGGGCGGCGGCGTAGAGCCGGTTCATGCGGTCCACCAGCGTCTCCAGCGAGTACCGCTCGCTGAGCCGCCCCCCGCCGCCCGCCGGGGCGCCCGCGGCGGCGGTGGCGGCGCCGGGGACCATGACGGCCTCGCCGCGCAGCAGTTCGGTCAGCTCCGCCAGGTCCTCGCGGCTGGACCAGCGGCGCCGGGCGCGGATGCCCCGGGCGGTGCGCAGGGCCCGGGTGTACGCGTCGAAGTAGGTCCACAGCAGGGTGATCGACGCCTCGGCGGCGGCCCAGCGCCCGGCGGTGACACCGGTCAGCCCGGCGCCCTCCAGGAGCCTGCGGCCCGCGTGGTCCTGGAGCGCGAACAGCGAGGTCTCGACCGCCTCGTGCTCCGCGCCGAGCCGCGCCAGCGCACGGTCCACCTCGTCCCGGTCCATCACCGGCCCGGCGGGTCCCGCGTCGCCCATCGATCACCTCTCGCTGCTGCGGATCCGGTCCGCGACGTGTACGGCTGCGTTGGCTGTGTCCGTGTGGGGGTGGTCTGTCCGTGGGGGTCCGTCCGTGGGGTCTCTTCGTGGGGGAGGCCGGCGGGCCGGCCGTGGGGCGGGGCCTTCGGTACGGGGGAGGTGCGGGGCGGTGGGCGCCCCCGCGGCCTGCGGGACCGTGCCGTCCGGGGCGGGCCCCGGGGGCGGCCGTCCGTCAGGCCCGGCGCAGATAACGCGGTCGCGGCGGAGCCGACTTGGCGGAGTCGGCGCCCAGGGTCGCCTTCAGCCAGGTGTCGTAGGAGTGCTGCCAGCCCCGCTCCCGGTCGGCCCGCCACTCCACCAGCACCCGGTTGACCCGGCGCACCAGGTCGTCGGCGTCCTTGCGCATCGCCACGCCGTAGTACTCGGTGGTGAAGGCGTCGCCCTTGAGCTGGACCGTCGGGTCCTGCGCGGCCTGGCTGGCGGCCAGGGCGCCGTCGGTGACCACCGCGTCGACCTCGCCGAGCTGGAGCCGCACCAGGCAGTCGAGCTGGTTGGGCACCGTGGTGCTCAGATCGGCGGAGCGGACCAGCCGGCCCTCGGCCCGGTCCCGCTCCAGCGTGCTGAAGGCGGTGGAACCGTCCGCCGAGCAGATCCGCCTGCCCGCGAGGGAGGCGTCGTACCCGGTGATCGGGGAGGACTTGGGCGCGAGGATCTGCTGCCCGGTCCTGAAGTACGGGGCGGAGAAGGCGACATCGGCCATCCGCTCGCAGTTGATCGTCATGGTGCGGACCACCATGTCGACCCGGCCGTTCTGGATCGCCGGTATGCGCTGGTCGGTGGGGATCGCCTTGAACTGCACGGCGTCGCGGTCCCCGAGGATGTCCTGCGCTATCCGGTGCACCAGGTCGATGTCGAAGCCCTCCAGCCGGGCGGCGCCGCCGCTGTTCGGGTCGCGGTAGCCCCACCGGTAGCTGTTCTGGTCGACACCGACGACGAGCTTGCGCTTCTCGCCCTTGCGGCTCTTGATCGCCTCGATGGTGGGGCCGTCGGCACCGGAGGGCTCCAGGGTCTGCCGCTCGGGCGCCGCGCAGTCCGGGGCGACCCGGGCCTGGCTGCCGCGGGCGACGCCCTGGACGGCGCCGGTTCCCCGGACCGCCTCCCCGTGCGAGCGGACCAGGGGCAGCAGCAGCGCGAAGACGACCGCGAGGGCGCAGGCGACCGCCATCGCTCCCACTCCGCCCCAGCCCCTCAACCCGGCCCGGAGCCGTCGTGCTCCCATCCTCACGCCCCCTTCCACGGGTTCCCCTTCCCACCGGCCCACGCCGCCATGATGCCGCTCACCGGTACTCCGAGAGGCGCCGGCCGATGCCCAGCACGGCCCCGGCCGCGCCCAGGAGGGCGAGCGCGCCCGCGCCCTGCGGAAGCCCCGTCATCGCGTCCCGTCCGGCCCGCGCGGCCTGCCGGAACTGCCCCTCCTCATGGGCCAGGGCCTCGGCGAGCGCGGCGTCCACGGCGTCGAAGTACTCGGCGGTGGAGCCCTTGCCGCCGATCACCAGATCGAGTGCCTGCTGGTAGTTGCCGTTCTCGTCCTGCTCACGGGCGGCGATGTGGCGCTCGCGCCACCGCGTCATGTCGGCCTCGGCCGCCGCGACCGGCCGCCCGCCCGCCGCGTCGTCGGCGAGCCGCCGGGCCTCGGCCAGACTCCTGCCGAGGTCCCCCATGTTCGTCCCGAAGTCGAAGTCGTAGGCGTCGTACGTCTCGCCGTTCACCTTCGTGGTCTCCGCGCCGCGCGCCACCAGGGTGAGGTTCTCGTTGCCCCGGGCCTTGAGCGAGGCGATCCGGGCCTCGTGCAGCGCGTCCAGGGAGCGGACGCCGTGGGCGCGGGAGTCGCTGAGCTGGGTGACGGCGACCGTGTGCCCGACGGCCAGCCAGACCAGGACGGCCGCGGTGGCGGCGCTCGCGGCGACCAGGCCCCGGTTCAGGACCCGGTTGGTGCGCCGGTAGGAGCGGTGCTGCGCCCAGGCCAGCACGGCCAGGGCGAGCACCCCGAGGCCGATGGCCGCCCACGGGTAGGGGCGCGCGTCGGCGTAGTCGTCCCGCAGCCGCTGGTTCTCCGTGTTGTACAGGTCCTCGGCGGCCGGGAGCATCTCCCGCTGCATCTTCTCGTTGGCGTAGCGCAGATAGGCGCCGCCGACCGGGAAGCCCTGCCGGTTGTAGGTGCGGGCCCGCTCGACCAGGCCCTTGTACTCCGGCAGCAGCCGGTTGAGCTTCGCCACCGTCGCCGCGGAGGCCGAGTCGGGGTCGGAGTTGGCGGCGGCCCGCACCAGTTTGGTCGCGGCGGTGCGGATGCCCTTCTCGTAGCGGTCCCTGGACTGCCGGGTCTCCTGACCGCCCGCCAGGAAGCCGCTGGACGCGGCCGTGTTGGCGTCGGCGAGGGAGCGGTAGATGTCGGCGGCGTCCGAGGTGAGCGGCTGGCTGCGGGTCAGCACGTCGTCGGCGGCGGCCGCCCGGGTGCTCGTCTGCCAGGCCGTCACGGAGCCGAAGGCGACCACCAGGACGGCCAGCAGGGCGCCGATGATGCGCAGCCGGCCGGGCTCGGTGACCGCCGCCGCCCGCAGCCGGTCCAGGCCCTCGGCGAACGCCGTGCGCCGAGGCCGGGGCGGATGCGGCGCGGGGGGAGGCCCCCCGGGGCGCCGCGCGGACGCCGACTGGCGGGGCACGGCGGGCGGACGGGACGGACCCGCGGCGGCCGGTGCCGTCGCCGCGCTGCTCCTCGGCGGTCGATTCACTGCCTGACCTCCCCCGTGGTCGTCCGTCGCCGTACCCGTCGCCGCCCTCGCCGGCCCGCGGACCGGGCCGTGACCCGATCATGGGGCTTACGGGGCGTCACGCACCACCCCTGCCCATGAATACGTGACGGGAACCGGTTCGGTTCCCCGGTTCCCGTCGGGGGCGTGCCCGGAGCGCTTCTCAGGGGCGCGTCAGCTCCCGAAGTACGCCCGCGCCCGCTCCTGCGCCCCGGCGTCCGCGCCCACCCGGTCGAGCCCCAGCAGCACCGCGCCCAGGACCGGCGGGGAGGCCACCACCCGGGGCACGGCCAGGGGCGCGCGCTCCGCCAGCCGCTCCCTGATCCGGCCGTCCAGCCGGGGGTGCCGGGCGGCCAGGACGCTGCCGCCGAGCAGCACCGGCGTCTCCTCGCCCAGCAGCTCCAGCCGGGTCAGCGCGACCACGGCCATGGCGACCACCTCGTCCGCCTGCCGGTCCACGAGCCCCCCGGCGATCCGGTCGCCGTCCGCCGCCGCGGCGAACAGCACCGGGGCCAGCTCGTGCCGCCGCGCGCTCTCCACCCGGCCCAGGTGCAGCGCCTCGATCAGGGCGTACATGGAGGGCAGCCCGAAGTGGCCGGGCAGGTCGCGGGCCAGGGAGGTGGGCTCCCCGCGGCCGTCCTCGGCGCGCGCCGCGTGGTGCAGCGCGTCCTCGACCAGGCCCCAGCCGCCGCCCCAGTCCCCGGAGATGCGGCCGATGGCCGGGAACCGGGCGGTGCGGCCGTCGGGGCGCATTCCGGCGCAGTTGATGCCCGCCCCGCAGACGACGGCGACGCCGCGCGGTTCGGTCACGCCGGCCCGCAGCACGGCGAAGGTGTCGTTGCGCACGTCCACCGAGTCGCCCCAGCCGCGCGCGTGCAGGGCGGTGGCCAGTCCGGCCTCCTCCACCGGCAGGTCCGCGTTGGCCAGGCACGCCGAGACATGGCCGACCCGGGTGACGCCCGCCGTCGCGAAGGCGCGCTCCACCGCCTCCCCGAGGACGTCCACGGCGGGCCCGACGCCCATGGACGGGGGCTGGAACCCGCCGCCCCGGGCGGTGGCGAGGACGGTGCCGTCGCCCGTCACGACCGCCACGTCGGTCTTGCTGTTGCCCGCGTCGACGGCGAGGAAGCTCGTGCTCACGCCCACGGCAGGTGCTCCCGGTTGTGCGCGATCAGCTCGTCGGTGAGCCGCTCGGCGTAGGCGTACTGGCCGATCAGCGGGTGGGCGAGGAGGGCCCGGAACACCCGGTCCCGCCCGCCGCGCAGGGCCGCGTCCAGGGCCAGGTCCTCGTAGGCCGTCACGTTCGCCATCAGCCCCGCGTACAGCGGGTCCACGTGCGGCACCGGCAGCGGGGCCGCGCCCTCGGCGCCCACCGCCGCCTGCACCTCGACCACCGCGTCGTCGGGCAGGAAGGGCAGCGTGCCCCGGTTGTACGTGTTCACCACCTGGTACGGCGATCCGCCGCCGCCCAGCAGGGCCGCCGCGAGGTCCACGGCCGCCTCCGAGTAGAAGGCGCCGCCGCGCTTGGCCAGCAGCGCGGGCTTCTCGTCCAGGGCCGGGTCCCCGTACATCTCCAGCAGCTCGCGCTCCATCGCGGCCACCTCGGCGGCCCGGGACGGCTTGGTGCGCAGCTCGTCCACGACCTCGTCGTGCGAGTAGTAGTAGCGCAGGTAGTAGGAGGGGACGACGCCGAGGCGCTCCAGCAGCGGGCGGGGCAGCCGCAGGTCGTCCGCGACGGCGTCGCCGTGCTCGGCGAGCAGCCGGGGCAGCACGTCCTCGCCTCCGGGGCCGCCGAGGCGGACGGCGGTCTCCCAGGTGAGGTGGTTCAGGCCGACGTGGTCCAGGTGCACCGCCGAGGGCTCGGTGCCGAGCAGCGCGGCGAACTTGCGCTGGAGCCCGATCGCCACGTTGCACAGCCCGACCGCGCGGTGCCCGGCCCCCAGGAGGGCGCGGGTGACGATGCCGACGGGGTTGGTGAAGTCGATGATCCAGGCGTCCGGGTTGGTCCGGCGCACCCGCTCGGCGATGTCCAGCACCACCGGCACCGTGCGCAGCGCCTTGGCCAGGCCGCCCGCGCCGGTGGTCTCCTGGCCGACGCAGCCGCACTCCAGGGGCCAGGTCTCGTCCTGCTGCCTGGCGGCCTGGCCGCCGACGCGCAGTTGCAGCAGGACCGCGTCGGCGCCGTCCACGGCCGCGTCCAGGTCGGAGGTGGTGACGACGCGGCCCGGGTGGCCCTGCTTGGCGAAGATCCGCCGGGCGAGCCCGCCGACCAGCTCCAGCCGGTCGGCGGCCGGGTCGGCCAGCACCAGCTCCTCCACCGGCAGTGTGTCCCGCAGCCGGGCGAATCCGTCGACGAGTTCGGGGGTGTAGGTCGAACCGCCGCCTACCACGGTGAGTTTCATCCGGTCATCAGCCCTTTGCTCCAGTCGGTGCGGTGCCCGTGCGGGCGGCCTTCGGTCGGTGGGGGTGCGGGGGTCAGCGGGAGGTGTCGAAGACCTCGTCGCGGGTGGCGGCCAGCGCGCTCTCCAGCGCGCCGCGCAGGACGGGGTGTCCGGTGACGGTGGCGACGGCCAGCCGGGGCTGGGCGGCGGCCAGTTCGGCCATCTCGTCCTCGACCAGGGCGCGCAGCGTCTCGCCCCCGGCGGTCAGCACGGTGCCGCTGAGCACCACCAGTTCGGGGTCGAGGACCGAGACGAGCGAGGCCAGACCGGTGGCCAGACGGGTGGCGTAGGCCCGCAGCAGCCGCAGGTGCGGGGCGTCGGCGGTGCGGGCGGCGCGGGCGATCAGCGCGGCGGCGGTCTCCGGGTAGGGGCCGTCGGGCACGGGCGGGAGGCCGCACTCGCGGGCCAGGTGCGGGATGACCTGGGCCCCGGCCAGCTCCTGGAAGCCACCACTGCCGGTCCGCCCGACGCCGCGCGCCAGGGGGGTGCCGGGCACCGGCAGGAATCCGATCTCCCCGGCGCCGCCGGTCCAGCCGCGGTGCAGCCGCCCGCCGAGCACCAGGGCGGCGCCCAGGCCCTCCTGGTTCCACAGCAGGACGAAGTCGCCGTGGCCGCGGGCGGCGCCGAGCCGCTGTTCGGCCAGGGCGGCGAGGTTCACGTCGTTCTCGTACCCGACCGGCATCGGCAGGGCGGCGGTGAGTTCGCCGAGGAGGGCGGGGGAGTGCCAGCCGGGGAGGTGGTCGGCGTAGCGCAGCCGCCCGGTGTTCGGGTCGAAGGCACCGGGGGTGGCGATGACCAGGCGGCGCACGGCGTCCGGGGTGATCCCGGCGGCTTCGACGGCGCCGTCGAGGGCCTCGGTGACCTGCCGGACGACGGAGGCGCCGGGCAGGCGGCCGGGGACGGACAGCTCGTGGTGGCCGACGGTGCGGCCGGTGAGGTCGGCGACGGCGGCGCGGACGCGGCCGGGGGTGACGTCCAGCGCGGCGGCGTGGGCGGCGGCCGGGTTGACCTCGTAGAGCCGGGCGCCGGGGCCGGGGCCGCCCTCGGTGGTGCCCCCGGCGAGCACCAGCCCGGCGGCCTCCAGCCGGGCGAGCAGCTGGGAGGCGGTCGGCTTGGACAGCCCGGTGAGCCGGCCGATCCGGGTGCGGGAGAGGGGCCCGTGCTCCAGGAGCAGCTCCAGGGCGGCGCGGTCGTTCATGGCCCGCAGCACGCGCGGGGTGCCGGGCCCCCCGGTGACAGCCGCCATCCGCACCGCTTCCCCTCCGCGCCGGTGGAGCACTGTTAGGAAACTTTCCTGTCCCTCGGCGGAACGGTAGGGCGGCCTCCGGGGAGCCGTCAAGACCGGCTGCGGGAGAGGGACGGCGGGGCGTGCGGACTCGGCGGAGCCCCGTGGGAGCGGCGGGCCCGGCGGGTGAGGGGGAGCGCGGTGGAGGGGGGCGGTGGAGTGCGGGAGGAAGCGGGCGTACGCGGGGGAGTGCGGTGGGCCCGGGGAGGAGCCCCGTGCGGGCGGCGGGGGAGAGGGGGCCGGGCCGTGGACGCCGACGGGCCCGGAGGCCCGTCACCGGTCCCGGACGCCGTGCCGTGCCGTGCCGTCCGCCGTGTCCCTCCGGGGTGCCCCGCGACGGGAGTGGGCCCCCGCCGCCCCTGCCGTGGGCCCCGGGACGGGGCGTGGCCCCACGGGCGTGGGCCCCGTAGGGGCGGCGTGCGGGCCGTGTGCCGCCACGGTCGTGGGCCCGCGGACGGGGCGGGGTGGGCCCGGGGAAGGGCGGGCGCGTGGGCCCCGGACGGGCGGGCCGGCGGGCCGCCGGGGGCGGGGCGCCGGGGGCCGGGCGGGCCGGCGGGACCCGTGGTCAGGCCGAGATGCCGTCGATCCGGGCCAGCGCGTCGTCGGCGCCGTAGGGCTGGAGGTAGGGGAGCCAGCACGGGTCGCGGTGGCCGGTGCCGATGATGCGCCAGGCCAGACCGGTGGGCGGGGCGGGCTGGTGGCGCAGCCGCCAGCCGAGCTCGACCAGGTGCCGGTCGGCCTTGACGTGGTTGCAGCGGCGGCACGACGCCACCACGTTCTCCCAGGCGTGCTGCCCCCCGCGGCTGCGCGGGATCACGTGGTCGACGCTGGTGGCGATGGCGCCGCAGTACATGCACCGGCCCCCGTCGCGGGCGAACAGCGCCCGCCGGGTGAGCGGGACGGGCCCCCGGTAGGGCACCCGCACGAAACGCTTGAGCCGGACCACGCTGGGGGCGGGCACGGTGAGGGTCGCGCTGTGCAGATGGGCGCCGGACTCCTCCAGGCACACGGCCTTGTTCTCCAGGACGAGGACGAGCGCGCGGCGGAGCGGTACGACGCCGAGTGGCTCGTACGACGCGTTGAGCACCAGGACATGCGGCACGGATGCCTCCTTGTACGCCGGCGGCGCGTGGCTCGCGCCGGGACGATCCGTAGTCAGTCTCCCCTCATGCCTGGCAGGAGCGCCACCATGTGCCGGTAACGGGCCGGAAGTGTTCTCGGCCACACGGCGGGCGCCCCGAGGGCCCCGGCCCGTCCCGGCGCCGGGCGGCGCGGCCCTTCGGCCGGGCGGCGGGCCGGGGCGGGAACCGTGCCCCGTTAGTGTGGTGGGGCCGCCCTTTCGATGACTCCCGCCCGACGCCGGACCGCCCGCGCACGAGGGGACGGCCGCCGTACTGGAGGTATCCGCCGTGTTCCTGTCCGCCGCCCCGACGGCCACCGGCCCGTCGCCGTCACCGGCCCCGACGGCCCCGGTGGTGCCCACGCTCCAGGACGCCCAGGAGCACGCCACCAACGCCGCGAGCTGGGTCGAGGAGAACTGGTCGACCTGGCTCGCGATCGGACTGCGGGTCACCCTCATCGTGGTGATCGCGGCCGTGCTGCGGGCGGTGGTGCGACGCGCGATCACCAAGCTGATAGACCGGATGAACCGCACCGTCCAGGCGGTGGACGGCACCGCCCTGGGCGGGCTGCTGGTCAACGTCGAGCGGCGGCGCCAGCGCTCCCAGGCGATCGGGTCGGTGCTGCGCTCGGTGGCCAGCTTCCTGATCCTGGGCACGGGTGCCCTGATGGTCCTCGGCACCTTCGAGATCAATCTCGCCCCGCTGCTGGCGTCCGCCGGTGTCGCGGGTGTCGCGATCGGCTTCGGCGCCCGCAATCTGGTGACGGACTTCCTCTCGGGCGTCTTCATGATCCTGGAGGACCAGTACGGCGTCGGCGACACCGTCGACGCGGGCGTCGCCTCCGGCGAGGTCATCGAGGTCGGGCTGCGGGTCACCAAGCTGCGCGGCGACAACGGCGAGATCTGGTACGTCCGCAACGGCGAGGTCAAGCGGATCGGCAACCTCTCCCAGGGCTGGTCCACGGCCGGGGTGGACGTGACCGTGCGCGCGGACGAGGACCTGGACCGGGTCGAGGAGGTGCTGGACGGGGTCGCCGCGCGGATGGCCAAGGAGGAGCCCTGGAACGAGATGCTCTGGAGCCCCGTCGAGGTGCTCGGCCTGGACTCGGTGCTGCTGGACTCCATGGTGGTCCGGGTCTCCGCCAGGACCATGCCCGGCAAGGCCGTCACCGTCGAGCGCGAGCTGCGCTGGCGGATCAAGCGGGCCTTCGACGCGGCCGGCATCGCGATCGTCGGCGGCGCCGTCCCGGTGGAGGACCTGCCCGCCCCCGACCCGGCGGCGGGCGTAGCGGCCCCGTCGGCGTACGCGAGCGCGGTGTCGCCGCAGTCGATGGCCGCGGCGCCGATCCCGCCGCCCAACATCGCCAAGTAGGCCGACGGGCCGGGCCACGGCTCCGGCCCCGCGCCCGGGACCCGCCCCGGGCTCCCCGCCCACCGACCCGCTCGTCCGGGCCCCTACCCCCGCCCCGGTGCCCCGCGGGGGGCGGCTCTCCGCCGCCTCGCCCGGGCCCCCGCCCGCTGCCCCCGCCCACGGCACGGCCCCGGCGCCTCGCGCGGCGTCCCGTCCGGGTCCCCGGTCCATGGCTCCCCCGTCCGCCGCCCCGAACGGCCGGACCCCGTCGGCCCCGTGCCCGGCGGGGCCCCGTTCGGCGGCTCTCCCCAGGGCTCTGTCCCGGGCTCCCCGTCCGCCGTTCCACCCGTCCAGGACGGGTGTCCCCCGTCCCCCGCGGGGCGCCTCCGGCAGGCCGCTCGGAGCCCCGTGAGCCCGCCGCGTCGTGGCCCGCCCCCGTCCCGGCCGGGTCGCGGCCCCCCCGCACGCACGGTTCGGGCGGCGGTCACGGCGGTCGCTACGCGTACCGCAGCTCCCCCGGCCGCACCGCCCGTCCCAGCAGGGGCAGGGCCGTCGCCGAGGCCAGCAGGCAGGTCCCGTAGAAGGCGGGGGCGACCAGCAGGGCGCTCCACGGCAGCCCGGGGCTGTCCGCGACGCTGCCGTAGACGAGACCGGCGATCAGTCCGCCGCCCCAGGCCAGCAGGATGGCCGGGGCCAGCGGCAGCGCGGTCTCCAGGAGCAGGGCGCGGTTCAGGACGGAGCGCGGCACCCCGGAGGCGACCTGGGCGGCCAGGGCGCGGCGGCGGCCGGTGAGCGACTCCGCGGTGCCCACGGCGAGGCCGGACAGGGCGATGGCGAGCGCGACCAGGAGCGCGGTCCCGGTCAGGTTCAGGCCGGTGGTGTAGAAGGCCGGGGACGCGGCGGTCACCTCGCCCCGGTGCAGCCAGTCGAGCATGGAGTGCCGCACGCACAGGAACATCGTCGAGGAGGCCGTCACCAGGAACACGGCCGCGTGGGCGCGGGCCGCGGCCCACGGGTCGTCGCGCAGCCGCTCCGCCGCGAGCAGGACCGCCGCCGACCGGGCCCGCCCGGCGACCAGCCGGCCGAGCAGCCGGGACGCGGCCCCGGACAGCCACACCGCCCCCGCGCCGAGCGCGACGACCGCCAGGAACGCCGTCAGCGCCGGCAGCCACGGGAGCCCGCCCTGGGCGCCCCGGGCGGAGCCCGTGCCCCACGCGGCCGCCGCGGTCAGCAGGACCAGCGTGCCCAGGACCGCCCACCCCGGCCGGCGCCCCTCCTCCGGCCGCGACCGCCGCACCCGGCCCAGCGGGGAGGTCACCACCCGGCGCAGCGCCAGCGCCGCCGCCGCGGCGCCCAGCGCCGGCACGGCGACGGCGACCAGGGCCATGCCCGCCCAGACCCGGGCGGACGGCGCGGGCCACGACCTCGCCACCAGCAGGGCGCAGAAGACGGTGGCGACCGCCGAGCCCGCGAGGCAGGCCGGCGCGGTCTCCAGGGCCGCGATCCGCCGCACCTGCCAGGGCGTCGCCCCGGCCAGCCGCAGCGTGGCCAGCCGCCGGTCGCGGTGCGCTGCGCCGATCCGCGCGCACTGCCCGAGGAAGGCCAGCACCGGCACCAGCGACAGCAGCAGCCCGGCGATCACCCCGTACCGGGTGCCGGACTCGCTCACCAGCCCGTGGAAGCGGGAGACGGAACGGCCTTCGGGCACCGCCGCCAGCACGGCGGCGGCCAGCGCGAAGCCCGTGGCGGCCGCCGTGCCGACGGCGGTGAGCAGGAGCCGTGTCCACTCCCGGCGGTCCGATCCGCGCAGCAGGTGCCGGGCCAGCCGGGCGTCCGACAGCGGCGTGGGGCGGCGCGCGCTCACGCGGTCACCTCCTGCGGGGTCACCGCTCCGTCCCGCAGCCGGATCTCGCGGTCCGCGTACGCGGCGACCTGGGCGTCGTGCGTGACCAGCAGCACCGCGGTGCCCGACTCGCGGGCGGTGCGCGCCAGCGCCGTCATGACCTGTTCGCCCGCCAGGGAGTCCAGCGCTCCGGTCGGCTCGTCCGCGAACACCACCCGGGGCCCGGTGACCAGGGCGCGGGCCAGTGCCGCCCGCTGGGCCTGGCCGCCGCTCAGCTCGCCCGGCCGCAGCTCCTCCTGTCCGCGCACCCCGAACCGCTCCAGCCATTCGGCCGCCCGCTCCAGCGCGCCGGTCCGTCCGGCGCCGGCCAGCATCAGCGGCAGCGCCACGTTGTCCCGGACCGTCAGCTCCGGGATGAGCTGCCCGAACTGGAAGACCACCCCGAACTCGGTGCGCCGCAGTTCGCTGAGCCGCTTCTCGGGCAGCAGGTCCAGCCGCTGCGGCCGCCCGGGGCCCGGGGCGTAGGTCACCGTGCCCGCGTCCGGCCGGACGATGCCGGCCAGGCAGTGCAGCAGCGTCGACTTCCCGCTGCCGCTGGGGCCGGTGAGGGCGAGGATCTCGCCCGCGCGCAGCTCCAACGAGGCGCCGCGCAGCGCCCGTGCCGTGCCGTGCGCCTTGCGCAGGCCGTCGGCGGCGAGCAGCGGCAGTGCCGTGTCCCCGTTCGTCATCGGGAGCGGACCTCCGTGGTCAGAGTGGTGAGCCGGGCCGCCGTGGTGGTCATCCAGCGGAGGTCGGCGTCCAGGTGGTTGAGGGCGTAGTCGGCCGAGAGCACGGTGGTCAGATCCGTGTCCGGGGCCGTCTTGAGTGCCGTGAGTTCCCGCATGCGGGCCATGTGGGCGGCGCGCTGGGCCCGCAGATGGGCGTCCGCGTCGCCGCCGGTGAGGATCAGGACGACGAGCCGGGTGAAGATCTCGTTCGTCACATGGGGCGCGGGCGGCGCGATCTCCCCGGTCCAGCGGGCCAGTTCGCTCGCCCCCGCCTCCGTCGTCCGGTACGCCGTGCGCTCCGGGCCGCCGTCCGAGTCGGTGCCGTCGACCTCCGCGAAGCCGTCCCGCACCAGGCGCTGCAGGGTCGTGTAGACCTGCCCGTAGGCCAGGGGGCGGGCCCGGGGGAAGTTCTCGTCGTGGCGGCGCTTCAGGTCGTAGCCGTGGCTCGGCCCCCGGACGAGCAGCCCCAGCAGGATGTGACGGGTACTCATGGCGATCAGTATTCACCACGTACATGTACTGAGTGAATAGATGAGGCCGGAGCGGGGGCCACTGGTTCCGGAAGCGGTGATTCCGACAGGGGGTCGGCGGTGCTCCCGGGGCCCTCCGGGGGTGCGGGCGGTCCCCGCGAGCGGAGAGTGTGACCGATTTGTGTGATCCTGGGTGGGTCGGTGACCGGCGCGACCGCGCGCGGGGCAGTGATCGCAGGGCCCGGATGTGACCAAGGTCACCTTGCCCGCCCCTGGGGGCCTGTCCTCGCGCCGACTGGGTAGGCGCGGCCGTGACCCGACCCCCGATCGCGTGCTCCCGCACCGAAACACGAGGAGGCCCCCGTGGCTGCGTTGGTACCCCTTCTGCTCCCGGCCCCGTCCAAACCCGTGGCGGAGGACACCGGGACCGGCGGACGCCCCGGACCGGCCGGGCCCGTGAGCGAACCCTCCGCCGCCCTCGACAGCGCCTTCGACGCCGCTTTCGACACAGCCTTCGACACCCCGCACTACCGCGTCTTCGGCACCACCGGCTCCGGTGTCGGCGCCCCGCTCACCAGCGAACCGCCGCTGCCCGAGACCGAGCCCCTCACCAGCGAGTCCCCCTTCGCCGACGCCGTGCCGCTGACCAGCGAGTCCTCGCCCGAGCTCACCGCCGACGTCCCCGAGCAGGGCGGCCCCTCCTTCGCCGTGCCGGAACCCACCGGAACCTAGGGGCCACCGGATGACCGCCGCCCGGCCGGCCGGACCCGCCCTCCGGGAACTCTCCGGGGACCTGACCCGGCTCGCCGCCCTGCACGGCGTCGCCACCTCCCACCACGCCTCCCCGGACCGCACGGTCACGGCCCCGGCCGCCGCCGTCACCCGCGCCCTGGCCGCCCTCGGCGTCGACGCCGGGACCCCCGGGGCGGTGCGCGCCTCCCTGGCCGCCGCCCGCGCCGAACGGGCCGCCCGCCTGCTGCCGCCCACCGTGGTCGCCCGCGCCGGCCGGGGCACCCCCGCGGCCCTCACCGGGCTGCCCGGGGGCACCCGGCTGCGCGTCGACACCGAGGACGGCCGCACCCTCGACGGCACCGCGGAGCTGCCGCCGGGCGTGCACCGGCTCACCGCCACCGCCCCCGGCGGACGCCGCGCCGAGGCCCATCTGATCGTCGCCCCCGACAGGCTGCCCGCCCCCGCCGGGCGGTCCTACGGGCTCCTCGTCCAGCTCTACTCGCTGCTCTCCCGGCGCTCCTGGGGCATGGGCGACCTCGGCGACCTCGGGGAACTCGCCGCCTGGGCCGGACGCTCCCTCGGCGCGGGGTTCGTCCAGGTCAACCCCCTGCACGCGGCCGTGCCCGGTCCCCCCGCCGACCCCTCCCCCTACCGGCCCTCCTCCCGGCGCTTCCCCGACCCCGTGCACCTGCGCGTCGAGGACGTGCCCGAGTACGCCTACGCCGACGACCCCCGGCTGCGCGCCCTCGGGGAGCGGGCCCGTTCGCTGCGCGAGGCGGTGCTCTCGGGCGGCGCCCTCATCGACCGGGACGCCGTCGGCCGGCTCAAGCGCGAGGCCCTGGAACTGCTGGCCCGGGTCCCCCTCGGCCCCGGCCGCCGCGCCGCCCTCGCGGACTACCGGGCCGAGCGCGGCGGCGCCCTGGAGGACCATGCCACCTGGTGCGCCCTGGCCGAGGTCCACGGCCCCGACTGGCACCGGTGGCCCGAGCCGCTGCGCGACGCCCGCTCGGCGGCGACCGCGCGGGCCCGCGCCGCCCTGCGCGACCGGGTCGACCTCCACGCCCGCCTCGCCTGGCTCACCGACGGACAGCTCACCGCCGCCCAGCGGGCCGCCCGCGAGGCCGGGATGCCGGTGGGGATCGTGCACGACCTCGCCGTCGGTGTGCACCCCGGCGGTGCCGACGCCTGGGCCCAGCGGGAGTTCTTCGCCGCCGGCATGTCCGTCGGCGCCCCGCCGGACGCCTTCAACGCCCGGGGCCAGGACTGGGGGCTGCCGCCCTGGCGCCCCGACCGGCTCGCCGCCGCGGGCTACGCTCCCTACCGGGAGCTGCTGCGGGGCCTGTTCCGGTACGCGGGGGCGCTGCGCATCGACCATGTCATGGGCCTGTTCCGGCTCTGGTGGGTCCCCGAGGGGCATCCGCCCACCGAGGGCGCCTACGTCCGCTACGACGCCGAGGCGATGCTCGCCGTGCTGGTGCTGGAGGCGGCCCGGGCCGGTGCCGTCGTCATCGGCGAGGACCTCGGCACCGTCGGGCCCGGGATGCGCGAGGCGCTGCGCGAGCGCGGGGTGCTGGGCACCTCGGTGCTGTGGTTCGAGCGGGACTGGGCGGGCGACGGACGGCCGCTGCCGCCCGAGCGGTGGCGCGCCGACTGCCTGGCCACCGCCACCACCCACGATCTGCCGCCCACCGCCGCCCGGCTCTGCGGCGAGCACGTCGCGCTCCGCGACCGCCTGGGCCTGCTCACCCGCCCGGCGGCCGTCGAGCGGGCGGAGGCGGACGCGGACGCGGCGGAGTGGCGGGACGCGCTCACCCGCCTGGGCCTGCTGCGGCCCCCCTCCGGGCGGGGGGACGACACCCCCGCCGCCCCTCGGGGGGAGGTGCACCCGGACGGGTCGGCCGGACCGGACGGCGCCGAGGGTCCCCACGGGCCCGAGGTCCCCCACGGGCCGGACGGACCCGAGGCCCCTTACGGGCCTGAGAGCCCTTACGGGCCTGAGCACCCCTACGGGCCTGAGCACCCCTACGGGCTTGAGGCCCCCTACGGGCTTGAGGCCCCCTACGGGAGCGAGGACTCCTACGGGCCCGAGCACCCCTACGGGCCCGAGCACCCCTACGGGCCCGAGCACCCCTACGGGCCCGAGCGCCCCTACGGATCTGAGGGCTCCCATGGCCCGTACGGGGCCGGACACCCCTACGGGACCGAGATTCCTGAGGATGCGGCTGCCCCGGGCGGGCCCAGGGCTCCCGGGCGCGGTGGAACCGAGCACCCTCACGGGCCCGAGGTCCCTCGCGTGCCCCGGCACCTCCGCGTGCCGGAGGGGCCGGACGTGCCGGACGGGCCCGAAGCCCGTCGCGAGGCCGGGGACTCCCGTGCCCCCGGGACCGCCGGCACCCCCCGTACCCCCGGCGCCGCCGATGTCCCCCGTGCCCCCGGGACCGCCTTCCCCCGCGCCCCCGGTGCCCCCGTCACCCTCGCCGCCCCGCCGCCGGAGGCCCCCGGCCCCGGCCTCGACACCGCCGTCTCCTCGGAGGAGGCCGAGATCCAGGCCGTCCACCGGTTCCTGCTCCGCACCCCCGCCCGCATGGTCGGCCTCTGGCTGCCCGACGCGGTCGGGGACCGGCGCCCGCAGAACCTCCCCGGCACCCGGGACCAGTACCCCAACTGGCGCCTGCCCGTCGCGGACGCCCGGGGCCGCCCCGTGACCCTGGAGGACCTGGCCGACTCGCCCCGGCTGCGGGCCCTGATCGACGCGATGCGGACCCCCTCCGGCGGCTGAGCGGCGCCCCGGGGGGAGCCCCGTACGGCACCCCGGGCGCGCGCCCCGTTCGGCCGTTCGCTAACTTGGGCTCCGTGGACAAGAAGAACGCCCTGCGCGCCGGCGCCCTGGCAGCCGGTACGACGCTGATGATGCTGCTCATGACGTCCCCCGCGCTCGCGCTGACGCGCGACGACGGCGACGACCCCGGCCAGGGTCTGAGCGTCGTCGAGACGCTGGGCCTCTACGTGCTGGCCCCGATCGGCCTGTTCGTGGTCATCGCCGCCCTGGTGATGGTCCTGGACCGGTCCAAGGCGGAGCACCGGGTGATCGCCCCCGGCAAGGCGAAGACCAAGGCGGGCGCGGGAGCCTGACGGCCGCCCGGCCCGCGTGAACGGCGCCGCACCCGGCTCTCCCTCCACGGGAAGCGGAGCGGCGCCTTCGCCATGCCCGCGCCCGGCCCGCTCCGGCCCTCCACCACCGCGCCACCGCACCACCCCGACACGCGCCCCAGGGGCGCCCGGCACCGTACCGGGCGCCCCTGGGGCGTTTCGTCAGGGGACCAAGGGCGCACTGAGCGGGAGCGCCGCGAGGACTGCCCGAGCACGCCGCGAGAGGTGCGCGGGAGCGCCGCGAGGACCGGGCGGCAACGCCGCGGGGGCCGCCCGGCGCACCGCCGGACGGCCCCCGCGGACCCCGCGCGACGGGGTCAGGCCGCCGCGGCGGCCGTGTCGGCCGCCTGGGCCCTCAGCGCGCGCTCGACGCCCGATCGGGCCTCGGAGACCAGGCGGCCCAGCGCCGCGTTGGGACCGGCGGAGACCAGCCAGGCGTCCGTGCGCTCCAGGGTCTCCCGGGAGACCTGCTCCGACGGGTACAGGCCCACGGCGATCTGCTGGGCGATCTCGTGCGAACGGGCGTCCCAGACCTCCTTGAGCACCTCGAAGTACCGCTCCGCGTACGGCGCCAGCAGCTCGCGCTGGTCGCTCTGCATGAAGCCGTCGATCACCGCCTCCTGCACGGCGTTCGGCAGCTTGTCGGACTCCACGACCGAGGCCCAGGCCTCCGCCTTGGCCTCCTCGGACGGGCGGGCCGCCCGGGCGTGGGCGGCGTGCCGCTCACCGGCGGCCGTGCGGTCCCGCTCGTACTCGGCGGCGATCTCCGCCTCGTCGAAGCGGCCCACCGCCGCGAGCCGCTGCACGAACGTCCAGCGCAGCTCGGTGTCGACGGCCAGGCCCTCGACGCTCTCGCCCCCGTCCAGCAGCGCCTCCAGCAGATCGAGCTGCTCAGGCGTCCTGGCCGTCGCCGCGAAGGCGCGCGCCCAGGCGAGCTGGTGGTCGCCGCCCGGCTCGGCGGTCCGCAGGTGGGCCAGCGTGGCCTCCGTCCAGCGGGTCAGCAGCGCCTCCCGCCCGGCGGGGTCGGTGTAGTGGTCGACGGCCAGCTTCACCTGGCGGTGCAGCGACTGGACGACGCCGATGTCGGACTCCTTGCCGATTCCGGACAGCACCAGCGACAGGTAGTCGCGGGCCGCCAGCTCCCCGTCCCGGGTCATGTCCCAGGCGGAGGCCCAGCACAGGGCGCGCGGCAGCGACTCGGTGAAGTCCCCGAGGTGCTCGGTGACCACCGCGAGCGACCGCTCGTCCAGGCGGACCTTGGCGTACGACAGGTCGTCGTCGTTGAGCAGCAGCACCGCCGGGCGGGCCCGGCCCACCAGCTCCGGCACGGCCGTCAGCTCGCCGTCGACGTCCAGCTCGATCCGGTCGCCGCGCACCAGGCGCCCCTCGGCGTCGAGGTCGTAGGCGCCGATGGCGATGCGGTGCGGGCGCAGCGTCGGCTCGCCCTTGGCCCCGGCGGGCAGCGCGGGCGCCTCCTGGCGGACGGCGAAGGAGGTGATGACCCCGTCGGCGTCCGTCTCGATCTCCGGGCGCAGGACGTTGATGCCGGCCGTCTCCAGCCACGCCTTCGACCAGGTCCGCAGGTCCCGGCCGGAGGTCTCCTCCAGCGCGCCCAGCAGGTCGGACAGGCGGGTGTTGCCGAACGCGTGCCGCTTGAAGTACGCCCGCACACCCTGGAAGAACGCGTCCTCGCCGACGTGGGCGACGAGCTGCTTGAGGACGGAGGCGCCCTTGGCGTAGGTGATGCCGTCGAAGTTGACGAGCACGTCGTCCAGGTCGCGGATGTCCGCCATGATCGGGTGCGTGGACGGGAGCTGGTCCTGCCGGTACGCCCAGGTCTTCATGGAGTTGGCGAACGTCGTCCACGAGTGCGGCCACTTGGAGCCGGGCGCCTCGGCCTGGCAGGCGGCCTCGGCGTAGGTGGCGAACGACTCGTTCAGCCAGAGGTCGTTCCACCACTCCATGGTGACCAGGTCGCCGAACCACATGTGGGCCAGCTCGTGCAGGATCGTCGCGGCCCGGCCCTCGTACGCCGAGTCCGTCACCTTCGAACGGAACACGTACTGGTCGCGGATGGTGACCGCGCCCGCGTTCTCCATCGCGCCCGCGTTGAACTCGGGGACGAAGAGCTGGTCGTACTTCTTGAAGGGGTACGGGTAGTCGAACTTCTCCTGGAACCAGTCGAAGCCCTGCCGGGTCACGTCGAGGATCGCGTCGGCGTCGAGGTGCTCGGCGAGCGAGGGGCGGCAGTAGATGCCGAGCGGCACCGACTGGCCGTCCCGCTCGTACACCCCGTGCACGGCGTGGTACGGGCCGACGATCAGGGCCGTGACGTACGACGAGATGCGCGGGGTCGGCTCGAACGCCCAGACGTTGTCCCGGGGCTCGGGGGTGGGCGAGTTGGAGATGACCGTCCAGCCCTCCGGCGCCGTCACGGTGAACCGGAAGGTCGCCTTGAGGTCGGGCTGCTCGAAGCTGGCGAAGACCCGCCGCGCGTCCGGCACCTCGAACTGGGTGTACAGGTACGCCTGGTCGTCGACCGGGTCGACGAACCGGTGCAGCCCCTCGCCGGTGTTGGTGTAGGCGCAGTCCGCGACGACCCGGAGCACGTTGCGGCCCGCCAGCAGGCCCGGAAGGGCGATGCGGGAGTCCCGGAACACCGTGCCCGCGTCCAGCGCGCCGCCGTTCAGGGTCACCTCGTGGACCGTGGGCGCGACCAGATCGATGAAGGACTCGGCCCCGTCCTCCGCGACGTCGAAGCGCACCGTGGTCACGGACCGGTAGGTGCCGCCCTCCTGCGCGCCGGTGAGATCCAGGTCGATCTCGTACGAGTCGACGGTCAGCAGGGTCGCCCGCCGCCGTGCTTCTTCGCGAGTCAGGTTTGTGCCAGGCACGCGGTCATCTCCTCGATATGGGTGGTCGCGCCATCCTTCCACGGGAGCTGTCCGGAACGCGATCTCCAAAAGGCCGGACGGGGCCGGACGGCGCCGGGGGCCGGGCCGGGCACCCGGCGGGCCGGGGGACGCCGGGTGCCCGGGGAACGCCGACGGCCCGGAGGAGGCGCGGGTGCCTCCTCCGGGCCGCGGGGTCACGGCCGGCCGCGCGGAGCGGCCGGGCGGTGCTCAGCCCTTGAGCTCGGCCGCCACCAGCTCCGCGATCTGCACCGTGTTCAGGGCCGCGCCCTTGCGCAGGTTGTCGTTGGAGACGAACAGGGCGAGGCCGTTGTCGACCGTCTCGTCGCGGCGGATGCGGCCGACGAACGACGGGTCCCGGCCGGCCGCCCCGAGCGGGGTCGGCACCTCGGTGAGCGCCACGCCGGGCGCGCCCGCGAGCAGCTCCCGGGCGCGCTCCACGTCGAGCGGGCGGGCGAAGCGGGCGTTGATCTGGAGCGAGTGGCCGGTGAAGACGGGCACGCGCACACAGGTGCCGGAGACCTTCAGCTCCGGGATGCCCAGGATCTTGCGGGACTCGTGGCGGAGCTTCTGCTCCTCGTCCGTCTCGTGCAGGCCGTCGTCGACGATGGAGCCGGCCATCGGCAGCACGTTGTACGCGATCGGCGCCACGTACGTCCCGGGCTCCGGGAACTCGGCCGCCGAGCCGTCGTGGGTCAGCTTCGGCGCGTCCTCGCCGACCTTGCGCACCTGCTCGAACAGCTCGTTCACGCCCGCGAGGCCGGAGCCGGACACGGCCTGGTAGGTGGAGACGACCAGGGCCTCCAGGCCCGCCTCGGCGTGCAGCGGACGCAGCACCGGCATCGCGGCCATCGTGGTGCAGTTCGGGTTGGCGATGATGCCCTTGGGGCGGTCCGCGACGGCGTGCGGGTTCACCTCGGCCACCACCAGGGGAACCTCGGGGTCGCGGCGCCAGGCCGAGGAGTTGTCGATCACCACGGGCCCCTGGGCGGCGACCTTCTCGGCCAGGGCCCGGGAGGTGGCGCCGCCCGCCGAGAACAGCACGATGTCCAGGCCGGAGTAGTCGGCGGTGGCCGCGTCCTCCACCGTGACGCCGTCCAGCTCCTTGCCGGCGGACCGGGCCGAGGCGAACAGGCGCAGCTCGGTGACCGGGAACTCCCGCTCGGTGAGGATGCCGCGCATGACCGTGCCGACCTGACCGGTGGCTCCGACGATTCCGACCCTCACAGCGACTCCTTATGACGACGTGCCTGTACCCGGCCGGGGGGCGGGGCGGTTCCATCATGCGCGGCATCCCGGTCGGTGTGTCCAATCGATTGCCCGGGTAATGGACGGGTATGCCCCCGGCCGGGCGGCTCAGTCGTGCCGTTCGATGGACCAGTCGCCCAGCGCCCGGACGTGGTAAATCCCTTCCGACAGGCGGTAGGGGCCGGAAGTTGCGGTCAGCTTGTGCCGGGGGAACAGATTTTCGTCGAGCCGGAAGAGGTGCTGGATGCCCCCGGTGGCGACGAAGGACACCTCCGCGTCCGGCCCGGTGTGACGTACGACTCCATAGGCCGTGCCCTGGGTCCGCCGACCCAGCGGGACCGCCTCGGTGAAGGGCGCCGACTCCAGCCGCCACTTGACGTCCTCGGTGCAGTTCACGATGAGGAAGCAGGAGCCGCCGGGGTCGACCCAGACCGGGCCCAGCGCCGGGCGGTGCCGGTGGCCGAGGTCCGCGATGACGGCGGACTTCCCATAGGGGTGGTTCGAGGCGTGGGCGATCAGCTTCCCCTCCTTCCCCCGGGAGGTGCGCCGCAGGGTCATCAGGGTGGGCGGCCCCTGGTAGCGCAGCACGGTGGTGCCCTTGCCCTCGAAGGAGCCGGTGAACAGCGGCGCCTCCTCCTCGGGGAACAGCCGCAGGCTCCACTCGCCCGAGTAGGTGATCCGCACGGTCTTCTCCGACAGGCCCTGGCCGAAGACCAGCCCCGCGCCCCGGACGCCGTGGGTGTGGGTGTCGAGCCACTCGGTCTCGTCGCCGTACTCGTCGAGCGGGCGCACCTCGACGCCGTAGCTGTGGGGAGCGCCCCGGAACTCGAAGCGGGCCAGCGCCGGGCGGCCCGGCCGGGGGCTGACCAGGGTGACGGTCTTCTCGCCCCGGCCCTCGTAGCGGCCGGTCTCCCGCTGCCGGGCGGGATCGAGTCCGGGCCGGGCCTCGACGGCCAGCTCCCAGCGGTGCGCGCCCGCGCCGACCGCCAGCAGGAGGGGACCCGCGGGGAGTTCGGCGGTCTCCCTGACCCGGCGGCCGTTCCAGCTGTGGACCAGTTCCTCGGGGCGCCGCAGCTCCTCGGCGGTGTCGCCCCGGTGGACGCTCATCCCGAAGATGCCGTTGTGCCGGTCCGAGGCCCGGACCTTCAGCTTCGCCGCGCCCCCGGTGTGGGCGAAGACCTCCGGGCCCCTGCCCTCGGCCCGGCCGGGGCCGAGCGGGAGGGCCGCCGACAGGGGCAGCACGGTGAGGGTCCACTTCCCGGAGTTGCTCACCCTCAGCTTCACCGGGCCGCCCCTGCGGGGCGGTACGAGGAGGGCGCGGCCGCGCAGATCGGGCAGGTCGGCGCAGAGGACGTCGTCGTCGCGGCCGGGTATCCGCACCCTCAGGTAGGGGTACTCGTCGACCCGCGCCTCCAGGATCACCGGCCCCGAGTCCGGCGGGAACGGCAGGTCCACGGTGATGGTGCGCTCGCCCTCGCCGTGATGCGTCTGCGGCGCGAACGCGAACGCGAGCGGGTGGTCCGGCCGGGGACCCCCGGTGCCCCCGTCACCCAGCGGTGCCGGGCCGGGTGTCCCGAAGGCGGGCACCGCCGGGGACGCGGCCGCCAGGGGGGCCGTCGCCGCGTCCGTCTTGGACACGCCCGGCAGCGGCACCGGTCCGGCGCCCGCCAAAGCCGCCGGTACGGGCCCGGGCGGCGCCGCCGGGAACGGAGCGGGCGGCAGCGCGGACGCCGCCGGGAACGGCGCCGGGGGCAGCGGTGGCGCGGGCGCGGGTGGAGGCGCGGAGACGAGCGTGGGGGTGGGGGCGGGTGCCAGCGCGGGCGGTACGGCGGGCCCCGGTCCGGCGGCCGGCGGTCCCGGCTCCGCCACGTCCATCCCGAAGTCCCTCGCCAGCCCCGCGAGCCCCGTGTCGTAGCCCTGCCCGACCGCCCGGAACCGCCAGCGGCCGTCGCGCCGGTAGAACTCGCCGAGGACGAACGCCGTCTCGCTGGACGCGTCCGTGACGTCGTAGTGCGCCACCAGGGTGCCGTCGGCCGCCACCACCTGCGCGTACAGCCCGGGGACCTGCCCGAACACCCCGTCCTCGCAGGACCCGGTGACCAGCACCCGTTGGACGGCGGGCTCCGTCCCCGGCAGGTCCAGCTCCAGCCACTCGGCGCTCTGCCCGCCGCCCTCGCCGGTGCCCAGGTGACGGACGGCGCCGGAGGGGTGCGCGAGCCGGCCGTGGAAGACGATGTCGGCGTCGCCCCGCACCGTGCCGCTCGCGTCGAGCAGCAGCGCGGCGGCGTCCACGGCCGGGGTCCCCGGGGCCTGCCTGCGGCCCACCGCGATCCGCAGGGGTGCGTCCGGGACCGGGGTGTTGGCCCCCTTGGCGATGTGCGTCATGCGGCACATGGTGACAGTGGGGAGGGCGCGAGGAAAAGATCTTCGGTGACGGGCGTTCCCCGGCCGGGCGGCCGGCGGACCCGGGGGCGCGACGACGCCGCCCGGGGGAGGAGTCCGGGGGAGTACCCAGGGGTTCCCCCGGAGCACGGCGCGCCCCGGGGGAGCGGCCCCTCGGGGGTGTCCCCGGGTCCTGCCGCCGGACCGCCCCGTCCGCCCGGAGGGCGGGCCCGGCGGCACCGGAACGCGCGGGGTGCCGCCGGGCGGACGGGGCGACGACGGATACGCCGCGGGTACTACCGGGGCACGACGCTGCCGATCCGGACGCTGCCCGTCCCGGCGACGGTGCCCCGCGCGTTGACGAGCCGGACCCGGCCGAAGAACTCGCGGCCCTCCGGAGCGGCGGCCAGCGCCGTCACCCCGCCGGTGAACGTGGCGGAGGCACCGGTGGCGAGCCGCACCGGCGCCGCGTCGCCCACGGTGACCGAGCCGAGGGCGGGCGAGAAGTACACGTCGCGGTAGTCGTACTCGGTGCTGCCCGACGGCACCGAGTAGGCGTCGACCTCGACGGTGTAGGTGCCCGGGGCGGGGTCGGACAGGGTCACCGCCTCCTCCGAGTCGCCGTCCGCGGACCGGGCGACCTCCCGGCCGTCGCGGTGGACCGTGAGGTCCAGGTCGGCGGCGGCGTCGGAGACGCCCCCGATGGAGACCGACAGCGAGGTGGCGCCCGCGGGCACCTCGACGGTGGAGACCACCGTCGCGCCCTGCGCGATGCGGGGCCGGGAGGACACGGAGGAGCCGAGCGGGCCGCCGACGAGCCTGCCCTCCAGGGCCGCGTTCCGGTTGGTCACGGTCCAGGAGGCCGCGGCCGGGACGCCCACCCGGGCCTCGGGGACGGTCACCACCTCCGGGGCGAAGTCGGCGCCGAACACCCCGACGTCCAGCGTGTAGGGGTTGTCCAGCAGCGGCGAGGTGCGCCGCGACTCGACCTCGATCTCCCAGACGCCGGGCTGCGGATCGGCGTAGGAGCGCACGTCGGGGCGGCAGCCGTTGCCGTCCAGGTGGTTGTTGTAGCAGTACGGCGTGGAGGTCCGGTCGACCGGGAGGCCGTGCGGGTGGACGGCGATGAAGCGGGTCTGGCTCCCGGCGCCCAGTCCGCCGATGGCCACCTCCAGCGTCCGCGCGCCCTCGGGGACCGTCACGAAGTACGAGCGGGTGCCGTTGCGCTGCACCGAGCCCTTCGCGGTGAAGGAGTGCCGCAGCGGCGCGGCGGCCACGACCGTGGTGAGGATCTGGCGGTCGACGCCCTCGGTGCGCGGGTCGTCCAGCTCCAGCACCGCGCTGCTCACGCCCGCCGTGCCGGGCCGGGCCTCGACCCGGACGGTGACCGGCCGGTTCAGCGGCAGCGCCACCACGTCCGGGCCGACGACGCGGAAGGTGCCGCCGGGGTCGTTCTCGAAGTGCAGCTCGTGCCGGACCGGACGGTCGGCGCCGGAGGTGCGGGTCAGCGTGATCTCGTACGTCCTGCGCTCTCCGGCCCGCAGGCCGCCCTCGCGGTCGTAGAGGCCGGTGCCGCGGCCCGGGACCTCCAGGAACCGGTCCAGGGCGGTGTCGACCGGTGCCTCCACCCGGTACGTGTGGGCGGTGGCGCCGCGCCGGACCGACCGCCAGGCGTCGACCACGTTGATCAGGCCCGCGCCCTGCTCGTGCGCCTGGGCACCCCTGACGCGGTCGGCGGTGGAGGTCAGGGCGGTGCGCAGACCGGCCGGGGTCAGCGCGATCCCGGCGCGCCGTGCGGCGGACAGCAGCAGCGCCGAGGCGCCGGTGGCCTGCGGGGCGGCCATGGAGGTGCCCTGGAGCATGGCGTATCCGGCGGGCAGGGCGTAGCCGGCCTCCGGTACCGGGCCGCCCGCCATCCAGGTCTGGATGGTGTTGACCGCCGCGCCGGGAGCCGTGAGCGTCGGTGTGAACCCGCCGTCCTCGCGCGGGCCCCGGGAGGAGAACGGCATCATCGCGTAGGCGGCGCGCACCGCGGAGCCGTAGTTGGCGGCCCAGGTCTCGCGGGAGGCGGCGGCGCCCACCGAGACGACCTTGTCGGCCAGGCCCGGGTCGCCGATGGTGTTGGTGCCGGGGCCGGAGTTGCCCCCGGAGACCACGAGCTGGACGCCGTAGGTGTCGATCAGGCGGGTGTAGAGCCTGGCCCGCGCGTTGTTGCCGTCGTTGAGGGCCGGGAGGCCGCCGATCGACATGTTGACGATGTCGACGCCGCGGTGGGCGACGAGGTCGATCATGCCCTCGGTGAGCGCGATGGTGGTGCAGCTCCCGGACCAGGTGCAGGCGCGCGAGGAGACCAGCTTCGCGCCCGGGGCCGCGCCGTTCATCCGCCCGCCGAACAGCCCGTTGGCGGCGGTGATGCCGGCCACGTGGGTGCCGTGCTCGGACTCGATGAGGCCGATGTTGACGAAGTCGGCCCGGGTGCCCGCCGCGTCGACGACGACGTCCTCGCGGATCTCCACCACGAACGGCTGGCGCTCGGCGACCTCGGTGGCCGGGTCGTCGGTGCCGAAGTACCCGGTCTGGAAGCCGTCCTTGTAGGGCTTCATCGGGACGTCGTCGGTGAAGTCGTGGTCGTTGTCGAGGTCGACGCGGACGGTGCCCGACAGCGGGTCGTAGAGCACGCCCCAGACGTCGGTGGTGTCGCCGTCCCGGTTGACGTCGCCCGCCGCGTCGCCGCCGAGGGTGGCCGACTCGCGGAAGACGTTCATCCGGTAGGACCCGGCGGGCGCGGTCCAGGTCCGCCCGCCGTAGGTGAACACCGGGCCGGAGACCCGGGTGGTCATCGGGCGCCAGGTCTCGTCGCCGTCGGCCACCGGGTCGGTCGCGGTCACCCAGTCGACGATCTTGCGCTCGCCGGTGGTGGTGCGCTGGAGCGCCGGGTGGGCCAGGTCCACACCCGAGTCGAGGATGCCGACGGTGATCCCCCGGCCGTCCGCCTCCGGGTTCTCGCGGACGAAGTCCACGGCGCCCGTCTCGAAGGACGGGTTGTACGGGTTCTCGGCGGGCGTGCCGCGGCCGGGCGCGGGATACGCGCCCCGGGCGGCGGAGGCGCCGGCTCCCCCGCCCCGGGCGGCGCCGTCCGGGCGGCCGTCCTCCAGCGGGATCTCGTCGCGCAGGTCGATCCCCTGCACGGAGGAGAGCTTCGCGGCGGCGGCGATCACCGCGTCCGCCCGGCCGGTGGGCACCGTGGCGCGCACATAGCCGAGCCGGTCGTGGGTGCGGCCCACGGTGGCCCCCTCGACCGCGTCGAGCTGCGCGGTGACCTGACCGGTGCGGCCGGGCTCGGTGGCGATCATCATCGTCACCGTCCGCGCGCCCTCGGCACGCGCCTCGGCGAGCAGGTCCGCGTCGTGGGCGCCGAGCTTGTCGGGGGCGGGCTTGACGGCGGCGCCGGCGGGCGGCGGCGCCGGTGGTGCCGCCGGTCCGTCGGCGGCCAGGGCCGCGGGTATCGGTCCGGCCGCGCAGAGCGCGGCGGCGAGCCCCGCGGCCAGGACGGCCCGGGCGGCGCGCCCGGTGCCGGGCACCGGTCCGCGCTGGGGGGTGTGGGTCATCGGCATCCCTTGTCGAGGAGGGAACGGGAAGGGGCGGGAACGCGTGGGAACGGGCGGGACGAGGGGACCGGACGGCACGGCGTACCCGGACCGGCCGGCCCCGGCACGCCCGGAAGATGTTCCGGGCGACCGTCAGCCTTACCCAACGGTTCACCGGTTGGGGGTAGTTGTCCTGGACCGGATGGACCATGGCGCACTTCCGCCATACGCCAACGGGGGCACAGGGGGCGAGCCGCGACATTCCGCCGGCCTCTGCCCGTCCGGCCGCGCGCCGGGTTACCGTCCCCGGGTGCGCCGGAGACTCAGGGTGGCGGCCTACGCCGTGTGCGTCCGTGACGGCAGGGTGCTCCTCGCCCGCTCCCCGGTCCCGGACGGGGAGCCCGAATGGGTGCTGCCGGGCGGCGGCGCCGACCACGGTGAGGATCCCCTCGACACCGTCGTGCGCGAGGTCGCCGAGGAGACCGGCTACCGCGCCGAGCCCACCGCCCTGCTCGGGGTCGACTCGCTGCGGCTGACCAGGCCCGCCCGCTTCCGGCCGGCCGGCCCCTTCGGGCTGCGGGGCCGCCGCCGGGTGGACCACCACGGCGTGCGGATCGTCTACGAGGCGAGGATCACCGGCGGCGCGCTCCGGCCCGAGACCGGCGGCTCCACCGACCTGGCCGCGTGGCACGACCTGGCCGCCGTCCCCGCGCTGACCCGCGTCCCGCTGGTCGACACCGGGCTGCGGCTCTGGCGCGAGCGCCCCGCCACGGGCCGGGTCGCACGCCCCGGGGCGCACGACGACCGGAACACGCCCAACCACCCCGAAGGGTGACAACCTTCCCCGCGGCGGCGGGGTCCCTCCTCCCGACCGCACTCCACCACGCACAGCTTGGGGGAAGAGATGACAGCACGCGCACGCGCCCTCCTGGTGACGGCCACCGTCGTGGCCCTGTCCGCCGGAGCGGCCCTGCCCGCGTCGGCCGCGCCCGGGACCGGCGCTGCCGCCGCTCCCGCCGGTCACGGCACGGCCCGCGGCGGCCACGACGCCACCCGCGCCGCCCTGCGGGCCGCCGTCGCCGACGGCGTCCCCGGTGTCACCGCGACCGCCCGCGACGCCCGCGGCACCTGGAGCGGCACCGCCGGGGTGGGCGACCTCCGCACCGGCGCGCCCCGCTCGGCGGACGACCGCTACCGGGTCGGCAGCATCACCAAGACCTTCGTCGCCACCGTCCTGCTCCAGCTGGAGGCCGAGGGCCGCCTCTCCCTGGACGACACCGTCGACTCCTGGCTGCCCGGCCTGGTCCGGGGCAACGGCCACGACGGCCGCCGGATCACCCTGCGCCGGCTCCTCAACCACACCAGCGGCATCTACAGCTACACCTCCGACGAGGGCTTCGTCCGCGACTACTTCCTGGCCGAGGGCTTCCTCGCCCACCGCTTCGACCCGGTGGCGCCCCGGGACCTCGTCCGCATCGCCATGGCCCACCGGCCGGACTTCGCGCCCGGCACCGGCTGGAACTACTCCAACACCAACTACGTCCTGGCCGGCCTCGTCGTGGAGAAGGCCACCGGCCGCCCCTACGGCGAGGAGGTGCGCCGCAGAATCATCGCGCCGCTCGGGCTCCGCGCCACCTCCGTCCCCGGCGACCGGACCGGCGTGCCCGCGCCCGGCGGCCGGGCCTACTCCCGGTTCGCCGAGCCGCTGACCGGCCCTACCTACGACGTCACCCGGCTCAACCCGGCGATCGCCTTCTCCGCCGGGGAGGTGATCTCCGACTCCGCCGACCTCGGCCGCTTCTACACCGCCCTGCTGCGCGGCCGGCTGCTGCCCCGCGAGCAGCTGGCCGAGATGACCACGACGGTGCCGGTCGCCCCGGGCACCGGCTACGGGCTGGGGCTGATGCGGCGCGACCTCGGCTGCGGGGTCACCGTCTGGGGCCACAACGGCGGCATCCACGGCTCCGCCTCCGAGGCGGTCGCCACCCGGGACGGGCGCCACACCCTGGCCTTCAACTTCAACGGCGACTGGGCGGGCGACGGAGGCGCCGTGATCAAGGCGGAGTTCTGCGACAAGTAGCCGCCGGGGAGGGCCGCCGGGGGAGCGCTGCCGGGGGAGGGGCCACGGCGCCGCCCCGGCGGCCCGATCCGGAGCGGCCTTCCTCCCCCTCCCCGAGGCGCCTCCCCGGGAACTCCTTCCCGCCGTGCCCGCCGTGCCCGCCGCGCCTGCCGTTCCCGCCGTGCCTGCCGTGCTACCGGGGCAGCACCACGAGGTGCTCGGCCGGTTCCCGGTCGCCCGCCGCCATCAGCGCCGTGCGGACCACCGCCGCCTGGTGCTCCGCGCAGTCCCGCAGCCCGCGCGGGGAGAGCCGCACCACGATGACGCCCAGCCCCTCCAGGCGCTCCCGCTCACGGGCCCGCCCCCCGCCCGTCGCACCGTCACCGCCGCGGGCGCCGCCGGGGTCCAGGACCACCGCCACCCCCTGCTCGGGCCAGAAGGCGTCCGCGCCGCCGACCAGGGGGCCGTCCGGCAGCCGCAGGGCGACGTCCCACACCGGGTCCGGGAGCCGGTGCTCGCGCACCATCCGGTACAGCCGATCCTCCGCCGTCGCCCGCCCCTCGGCCACCAGCGACTCCACCGCGTCCACCACGTGCGGCCGGTCCAGCAGCCGCGCCCGGCTCAACTCCCGCACCACCGCCGCCGCCTCGCAGTGCCCGTCCCGCACCGCCTCGGTCAGCAGCCCGCGCACCGTGCCCGCGTCGGAGGGGCCCGCCACCGCGTCGGCCAGGGCCCGCGCCACCGGAGCCACCGGCAGTCCGTCGATCCGCTCGGCGGTCGGCAGCGCCGCCGTGCGCACGACCCGCGCCCACCCCACCGACCGCAGCCGCCGCAGCAGCGGGACCAGGACGTCGACGCGCTCCAGCGCCGCCGCCGGGGGAGTGCCCGCGAAGCCGTGCAGCGTCAGCGCCGCCGCCCCGGTGATGACCGCCTCCGTGTAGACGGGTGCCGCCCCCGCGCCGAGGGGCTGCGCGGGAACCCCCGGGGTGCCGTCCGCCGTCCGCTCGCGCGCCGCGTACATCAGGACCGCCCGCAGGCGCTCCTCGGCGGTCGGTGGTCCCGGGTGGAGCAGCACCACGCCGGGCAGGAGCCGTGACCAGGGCCCGCCGGGGCGGCACCGCTCGGCGGTCTCGGCGGCCGGGACGCCGTGCGCCCGCAACTGGGCGGCCGTCAGCAGCCGCCGTCCGTCGGCGAGGTGGTGGAGGGGGCGGGGGGAGAGGGGGGTGTCGTACGTCATGACCCGGAATCTCCCGCACCCCGCCCGCCGCCGAACCGCTGTTACACAAGTGGCACCGAACCAGGACGGAACGCCCTTCGGGGACGGGTGTTCGGTTGCCCGTCGCCCCTGGTCCGGGCGGGTGCGGACGGGAGGTTACGGCCTCGGCCGCGCCGGTCCTGTCACAACCCGCGAACCCGCCCCGCGGCCCGGCGCAACGTTCCTGCCGTGGGCCGTGGGCCGTGGGCCGTGGGCCGTGGACGCGGGGCGCGGGGCGACAGGGGCGAGCCCAGGGGGCGAGAGGGGTGAGGCATGAGCCGTGAGGCGAGAGCGATGAGCCGTGAGCGGCGCCGGTGCGGTCCGGCGCGCGGTCGGCGCGGCCACCCGGCGGCCGGGCGCCGTCGCGCGCGGACGGCGCCCGGCGGGCGGGGGCACCGTCCGCCGGGCCCCGCCCGCCGGTCCGCCGGTCAGTCCCCGGTGGCCGCCGCGTCGCACGCCTGCCCGCGCAGGGCGCGCGCCAGGTCGTCGCGGGCCTCCAGCACCAGCCGCCGCAGCGCCGGGGCCGCGTCCTCGTGCGCCGCCAGCCACGCGTCGGTCGCGGCGAGGGTCTCCGGCGTGTCCCGCAGCGCCGGGAAGAGGCCGCGCACCACGTCCATGCCGATCTGGATGGACCGCTCCTCCCAGACCCGCTCGACGGCCGCGAAGTACCTCTCCGCGTACGGCGCGAGCAGCTCCCGCTGCGAGGGCTGCGCGAAGCCGTCGATGGTGGCCTCCACCAGGGCGTTCGACAGCTCGTCGGACTCCACCACGGCCTCCCACGCCCGCGCCTTGACCTCCGCCGAGGGGCGGGCGGCCAGGCAGCGCACCTGGTGGCGCCTGCCGGACGCGGTGTCGTCGCGGGCCAGTTCGGCGGCGAGCGCCTCCTCGTCGGCCCGGCCGTGGGCGGCCAGCGGCGTCAGGAACGCCCAGCGGACCTCCTGGTCCACCTCCAGGCCGTCGATCTTCTCGGTGCCGTCCAGCAGCTCGCGCAGCAGCCGCAGCGCGTCGCCGCCGGAGGCCGTCGCCGCGAAGAACCGCGCCCAGGCGAGCTGGTGCTCGCTGCCCGGCTCCGCGCTCCGCAGCTCCCGCAGCGCGCCCTCGGACAGCAGCCGCCCGCACTCCTCGCGCCGCTCCGGCGCCGTGTACTGCACCAGCGCCGAGTCCGCCCAGGAGTGCAGCATCTGGAGCACTCCGATGTCCGTCTCCCGGCCCGCGAAGCGCAGCACCAGGGCCACGAACTCCCGGGCCGGCAGCAGCGCGTCCCGGGTCAGGTTCCAAAGGGCCGACCAGCACAGGGCGCGGGCCAGCGGGTCGGTCAGGGCGCCCAGGTGCTCGCGCAGGGTGGCCAGCGAGGTGGCGTCGAAGCGGATCTTGCAGTACGTCAGATCGTCGTCGTTGACCAGCACCAGCTCCGGCGCCTCGGCACCGGCCAGCTCGGACACCACGGTGCGCGGCCCGTCGACGTCCGCCTCGGCGCGGGCGTACCGCTCCAGCGTGCCCCGCGGGGTGCGCCGGTACAGGCCCACCGCCACCCGGTGCGGGCGCAGTTCGGGGTGGGACTCGGCGGCCTCCTGCACCACGGCCAGCTCGTCGACGGTGCCCTCGGCGGTCAGCAGCACCTGCGGCGTCAGCGAGTCGACCCCGGCCGTCTGGAGCCAGGAGCGCGACCAGGCGGCCATGTCCCGCCCGCTGGTCTCCTCCAGGACCGACAGCAGGTCGCCCAGGCGGGTGTTGCCGTAGGCGTGCCGCTTGAAGTAGCGCCGGGCCCCCTCCAGGAACGCGTCCTGGCCGACGTAGGCCACCAGCTGCTTGAGCACGGAGGCGCCCTTGGCGTAGGTGATGCCGTCGAAGTTGAGCTTGGCGTCCTGGAGGTCGCGGATGTCGGCGGTGACCGGGTGCGTGGAGGGGAGCTGGTCCGCCCGGTAGGCCCACGCCTTGCGGCGGTTGGCGAAGGTGATCCAGCCGTCGGTGAAGCGGGTCGCCCCGACCAGCGAGAAGGTGCCCATGAAGTCCGCGAAGGACTCCTTGAGCCAGAGGTCGTCCCACCACTCCATGGTGACCAGGTCGCCGAACCACATGTGCGCCATCTCGTGCAGGATCGTGGTGGCGCGCGCCTCGTAGGACGCCCGGGTCACCTTGCCGCGGAAGATGTACTCCTCGCGGAAGGTCACCATCCCCGGGTTCTCCATCGCCCCGAGGTTGTACTCGGGCACGAAGGCCTGGTCGTACTTCCCGAAGGGGTAGGGGTAGTCGAAGTGGTCGTGGAAGAAGTCCAGCCCCTGCTTGGTGACGAGGAAGACGTCGTCGGCGTCGAAGTGCGGCGCGAGGCCCTTGCGGCACATGGCGCCCAGCGGGATCTCCAGGCGCGTGCCGTCGGGCAGGGTCCGCTCGTAGGAGTCGGTCACGTAGTGGTACGGCCCGGCCACCACGCAGGTGATGTACGTGGAGATCGGCTCGGTCTCGGCGAACCGCCAGACGCCGTCGGCGCGTTCGCCCGCGCCGTTGCTCCACACCGTCCACTCCTCGGGCGCCCGCACCTCGAAGCGATAGGGGGCCTTGAGGTCCGGCTGCTCGAAGTTGGCGTACACCCGCCGCGCGTCGGCCGGCTCGTACTGGGTGTACAGGTACACCTCGCCGTCCTCCGGGTCCACGAACCGGTGCAGGCCCTCGCCGGTGCGGGAGTACGCGCACCGGGCGTCGACCACCAGTTCGTTGTCGGCGGCCAGGTCCTCCAGGAGGACGCGGGTGCCGTCGAAGACCTCGCCCGGGTCGAGGTCGCGGCCGTTGAGCGAGACGGCGGTGACGGACGGGGCGATCAGGTCGGCGAAGCTGCTCGCCCCGGGCTCGGCGCAGCGGAAGCGCACCGTGGTGACGGACCGGAAGGTGCGCGGGCCGTCCCCCTCCGGGGCCCCCAGGGCCGACCGCACGTCGAGGGACACCTCGTACCCGTCGACGGACAGCAGTGCGGCCCGCTCGCGGGCCTCGTCGCGGGACAGATTCTCACCGGGCACGGGCGGCACTCCCTCGTGTCGTGTCTCTCTTCGGGCCGGTCGGGTTCGACCGCGGGGCGGATCGGCGGGCGGAGCGGTGGGGCGTGGCCGGTCCGGTGGTGCGGGGCCGCTCCGCGCGGACCGCCGGTGTTCAGTATGCGGACAGCCGAGTCCGATCCTGCCATGTCCCCCCGCGCCCCGGCAGACCGGGAATGCCCCGGCGGACGGTCGCGTTGCGGCGAGGGAACGCTCGCACGCGCATCCCGAGGAGAGACATGCCGGCCAAGACCCCCGTCGACTTCTGGTTCGATCCGCTGTGCCCCTGGGCCTGGATGACCTCGCGCTGGGTGCTGGAGGTGGAGAAGGTGCGCGACATCCAGGTCCGCTGGCACCTGATGAGCCTGGCCGTGCTCAACGAGGACAAGCTCGACGACCTGCCGGAGGAGTACCGCGAACTCCTGGAGACCAAGGCGTGGGGCCCGGTCCGCGTCGTCATCGCCGCCCAGGAGGAGCACGGCGCCGAGGTGCTCGGGGACCTCTACACCGCGCTCGGCACCCGCATCCACAACCAGGAGGCCGGGCCGGAGCGGGAGACGGTGGCCGCGGCCCTCAAGGACGTCGGCCTGCCCGAGTCCCTGATGGAGCACTGGGACGGCACCCCGTACGAGCCGCAGCTGCGCGCCTCCCACCAGGAGGGCATCGACAAGGTGGGCCAGGAGGTCGGCACCCCGGTGATCGCCGTCCCCGGCGCCGACGGCGGCCAGATCGCCTTCTTCGGCCCGGTCGTCACCCCCGCGCCGAAGGGCGAGGACGCGGCCCGCCTGTGGGACGGCACCCTGGCGGTCGCCTCCGTCCCCGGCTTCTACGAGATCAAGCGGACCCGCACCAAGGGCCCGGACTTCAGCAACCTGTAGCCGGGCCCGGATCGGTGTCCGGGCCCGGACCGACCGGTGTCCCGGCCCGCATCCGTTCCGGGCGCGGGTCCGCGCCGCGCACGGGGAAGCCCCCGCGAGTCACGTCCTCGCGGGGGCTTCCGTTTTCCTCCGCCCGCCGCCGTGAAGGGTGAGAAGACGATCACGAGGCGGGACGACCGGGGCAGGCGTCAGGGCGCCAGCAGCAGCACGTCGGTCCGGGACTTCGCCGCCGCGTAACGGCGGGCCACGTCCTGCCAGTTCACGACGCGCCACATGGCCTCGACGAAGTCCACCTTCTGGTTGCGGTACTGGAGGTAGAAGGCGTGCTCCCAGGCGTCGAAGACCAGCAGGGGGACCGCCCCCTGGCCGACGTTGCCCTGGTGGTCGTAGACCTGCTCGACGATCAGCCGGCCGCTCAGCGGCTCGTACGCCAGCACGCCCCAGCCGGAGCCCTGTGTGGTGGCGGCGGCCTTGGAGAGGTGGGCCCGGAACGCCGCGAAGGAGCCGAAGTACTCGGTGATCGCGTCGGCCAGCTCGCCCACGCCGTCCTTCTCCAGCGGCTCCCCGCCGCCGTCGCCTGTCATGTTCCGCCAGTAGATGGAGTGCAGGATGTGGCCGGACAGATGGAAGGCCAGGCTCTTCTCCAGGCCGTTGACCGATCCCCAGGACTCCTTGTCCCGTGCCTCCGCGAGCTGCTCCAGCGTGTCGTTGGCGCCCTTCACATAGGCCGCGTGGTGCTTGTCGTGGTGCAGCTCGATGATCTCGGGACTGATCACGGGAGCCAGCGCGGAGTAGTCGTACGGCAGTTCGGGAAGCGTGTAGACGGGCATGGCGGAATCCTCCGGACCCTCTTATTGCAAAAGACTTGCAAGTGCACGCTAGCAGCAATACGGCGGCGGGGAGCGGGAAGCCGTGCGGACGGTCCGCGCCGCGCCGGGGCGCCATGTGCGGGATGGGCGGAGGGTTTTGGTGACTTCCCACAAGTCGGTGCGGCCCCCTCCGTCCCGCTCCCGCCGTGGTGCATGCCTCCTCACCTCAGTGACCGGCGTCACGCCCGGGGAGGTGTGGAGCGCGGCCTTTGTCGGGAACCCACCAACGGTTCGATCGGGCCTTTGTCGAACGCTGCTCCTGTCCGGCCCCGGCGGGCTGGGATAGCGTCGCCGTGTCCCGACATGTCCCCGGTTTCCAGCGGAGTTCCCATGAGCAGCGCAGTCGTCCCCGTCCGTTCCGGGCAGGTCCTCGCCGACCTCATCCCCTCCTCCCGAGTGCGGGACGTCGCGCTCGTCGTCGGCGGTGCGGCGCTCACCGGCGTCGCGGCCCAGATCGCGGTGCCCGTGCCCGGCTCCCCCGTGCCGGTGACCGGCCAGACCTTCGCGGCCCTGTTCGTCGGCACGGCCCTCGGCGCCGGGCGCGGCCTGCTCGCCCTCGTCGTCTACGCGCTCGCCGGTCTCGCCGGGACCCCGTGGTTCGCCAACGGCTCCTCCGGCCTCACCGTCTCCTTCGGCTACGTCCTCGGCATGCTCCTCGCCGCCACTGTCGTCGGCGCCCTGGCCCGCCGCGGGGCCGACCGCTCGATGTGGCGCACGGCCGGCACGATGCTGCTGGGCGAGGCGGTCATCTACGCCATCGGCGTCCCGTACCTGGCCGCCTCCGCCGGGATGTCCCTCACCGCGGCCGTCGCGGCCGGGCTCACCCCCTTCCTGATCGGCGACGCGGTCAAGGCCGCCCTGGCGATGGGCCTGCTGCCGAGTGCCTGGAAGCTCGTCGGCAGGCGCTGACCGCCCGCCGTCCGCACCGGCCCGGCCACCGCGCCGGACGACGCCCCCGGGGTCCCTTCCCCGGGGGCGTTTCCCGTGCTCCCGGGCGGCCGGCCGAGGGTCACCCGGCCGCACCCGGCCGGGCACATGTCACACTCGACGCATGCGCGTGTATCTCGGCTCCGACCATGCGGGCTTCGAACTCAAGAACCACCTCGTCGAGTGGCTGAAGGAGGCGGGCCACGAGCCCGTCGACTGCGGCCCGCACATCTACGACGCCCAGGACGACTACCCCCCCTTCTGCCTCCGTGCCGCCGAGCGGACGGCCGCGGACCCCGACGCCCTCGGCATCGTGATCGGCGGCTCCGGCAACGGCGAGCAGATCGCGGCGAACAAGGTGAAGGGCGTCCGGGCGGCCCTCGCCTGGAGCGAGGAGACCGCGGCCCTCGGCCGCCAGCACAACAACGCCAACGTCGTCGCCGTCGGCGCCCGCATGCACACCGAGGAGGAGGCCACGGCATTCGTCGGGACCTTCCTCGCCACCCCGTTCTCGGGTGACGAGCGCCACATCCGGCGCATCGACATGCTCTCCGAGTACGAGACGTCCGGCACGCTCCCGGCCATCCCCCCGCACCACCCCAACGCCTGACCCGACCGCTCCCGGCCCGGGGCCCCCGCCCCGGGCCGCCGGTGCCCCGGGCGGGAGGCGGGAGGAAGACGGTCCGCCCAGGACGGCGGGGCGGGCCGAGGAAAGGAAGAGAGCGACCGTGCCAGAAGGGCATACGATCCACCGCCTGGCCCAGGACTACGCCGCGGCGTTCGCCGGCACGGAGGTCCGGGTCACCAGCCCCCAGGGCAAGTTCAGCGACGCCGCGGACCTGCTCACCGGCGGCCGGCTCACCCGCACCGACGCCCACGGCAAGCACCTCTTCCTCGGCTTCGGCCCGGCGGGCCACCCCCTCCCGGCCGAGTCCATACCGGCGCGCCCCGCCGCCCCCGGCCCTGCGGCGGCCCCGGCGCCCGCCGCCCGGGACCACGGCGACCCGGACCACGACGACACCGCCCCCTCGGGCTGGGTCCACATCCACCTCGGCCTCTTCGGCAAGGTCGGCTTCGGCCCGGTCCCCGCGCCGCCGCCTACCGACACCGTCCGCCTCCGCCTGGTGAACGACACCGCCCACGTCGACCTCCGGGGCCCCACCACCTGCGCCCTGATCACCGCCCCCGAGAAGCGCGCGGTCCACGACCGCCTCGGCCCCGACCCGCTGCGCGACGACGCCGACCCCGGCGCCGCCCACCGCCGGATCTCCCGCAGCCGCACCCCCGTCGCCGCCCTCCTCATGGACCAGACGGTCATCGCGGGCGTCGGCAACGTCTACCGCGCCGAGGTCCTCTTCCGGCACGGCATCGACCCGTACCGCCCCGGCCGGGACATCACCCCCGCCGAGTGGGACGCCCTCTGGGGCGACCTCGTGGACCTCATGCGCGAGGGCGTCCGCGCCAACCGCATCGACACCGTCCGCCCCGAGCACACCCCCGAGGCCATGGGCCGCCCGCCCCGCGTCGACGACCACGGCGGCGAGGTCTACGTCTACCGCCGGGCCCAGCTCCCCTGCCTGCTCTGCGGCACCCCCGTCCGCACCGCCGGCCTCGCCGCCCGCAACCTCTTCTGGTGTCCCGCCTGCCAGCAGAGGTGAACCACCGCGAACGCGGCACGACGGCCGAACGTGAAGTTGACCGTGCAGTCCGGCCCCGGACGGGGGACAAGTGACACCTCCCGTACCGTGCGGCCGGTCCGATGGATAGGGTCCCCAACTGATGGCAGCAGGACGAGAACGGCGCGCGGCGGCCGACACGTTCCCGGCCCGGTGGAAGAAGCAGTGGCACCGGGCCCGCGTCGGCGTGCGCCGGGCCGCCGTGGACTACTTCCGCGGCAACGGCTCCGACTGGGTCGCCCTGACCGGTCTGCTGCTGATGATCCCCGTGATCGCGGTCAGCACCATGGCCAACCCCGTCTGGTGCTCGCCCAGCGCCCTGGTGCTGCCCATCGTCGCCGGGGGGCTGCTGCTGCGCCCCGCGAGCCTGCTCGGCCTGTACGCGGCGGCGGCCACCGCGCTCATCGTCGAGTCGGTCCGCCTCGGCCCCTACACCGAGGGCCCCGCCCGGGTCACCCCGGGCGTCGTGCTGGTCGTCGCCGCCTGCGGCTTCTTCGGGCTGCTGGTCGCCCAGTTCCGCAGCCGGGTCGGCGTGCCCTGGCGGCGCGGCGGCACCATGCTCTTCGACCTGCGCGAACGCATCCGCGTCCAGAGCGAGTTGCCGCCACTGCCGACCGGCTGGCACCGGGAGATGGCCCTGCGCCCGGCCGGCGGCCAGTCCTTCTCCGGTGACTTCGTGGTCGCGGCCCGCACCAACGGGGGCCGCACCCTGGAGGTCGTCCTCACCGACGTGTCCGGCAAGGGCATGGACGCGGGCTCCCGCGCCCTGCTGCTGTCCGGCGCCTTCGGCGGACTGCTCGGCAGCCTGCCCCCGCACGCCTTCCTGCCCGCCGCCAACGGCTATCTGCTCCGCCAGGACTGGGACGAGGGCTTCGCCACCTCCATCCACCTCGTCCTCGATCTCGACTCCGGCGACTACGAGTTGTACTCCGCGGGCCACCCGCCGGGCCTCCAGCTCAGCGCCGGCACCGGCCGCTGGGAGGAGAAGGCCGCGGAGGGCCCGCTGCTCGGGGTGTACGACGGCGCCCAGTTCGACCCGGTGAAGGGCTCGCTGCGCCCCGGCGACGTCCTGATGCTCTTCACCGACGGCCTGGTGGAGACCTCCGAGCGGGACATCGCCGAGGGCATCGACCGTCTCACCGGCGAGGCCGACCGCTATGTCGCCGGCGGCTTCCACGGCGCCGCCTGGCACCTGATCGAGGCGGTCGCCAAGGACGTCAACGACGACCGGGCGCTGCTGCTGATCTCCCGCGAGGGCGCCACCGCCCAGGCGCTCGCCGCCCGCGGGGACTGACGCCCGCCCGGCCGCCGGGCACACTGGGGGCATGCCCGACACCCCACGACTCACCCCGCGCGAGGTGGCGGCCACCGCCCGCGCCGCCCACGCCGAACAGACGGACAAGGCCGGACGGCCCTACGCCGAGCACCTGGCGGCCGTCGCGGACGGCGTGCGGCGCCGCGGCGGGGACGACGACCAGATCGCGGCGGCCTGGCTGCACGACGCCGTGGAGGACGGCGCCCTGTCCGAGGAGTGGCTGCGCGGGGCGGCGCTGAGCGGCCGGACCAAGGACATCGTCCTGGCCGTCACCAAGCGGGCCGGGGAGCCGCCCGAGGCGTACGCGGCCCGGGTGCTCGCCACACCGGGCGCGCTGCTCGTCAAGGAGGCGGACCTGGCGCACAACGCCGACCCGGCCCGCCTCGCCGCCCTGGACCCGGCCACCCGGCTCCGGCTGACCGCGAAGTACGCCCGCATGCGCGCCCTGCTGGGCCTGGCCGCAGAGGCGCTGCCGGACCCGGGGGAGACCGGGGGAGCGCCGCTGCCGCCGTCCTGACGCGCCCGGCGCGGACGCCGACCCGACCCGGGCCCGGCGTACGGCTCGGGCCCGGCGTACGGCTCGGGCGGGCGGTCCCGGCGGGGCGGCCCGGAGACACCCGGTGAGCCCCGGCCCCCGGACGCGGAACGGCCCGGCCCCGGCCCACCGGCCGGACCCGGGCCGTTCCGGGCACGGCGGGCGGCTCCCGGGCCGGGCCGCCGTGCCCGGCTACACCGGGGCCCTCTCCTCCCGCGCGGCACCCTGGGAGGCGCCGGCCGGGGCGTCCGCGGTACCGGTGTCCCCGGCCTCCGCGGCGGTCTTCCCGGCGGTCTCGGCAGGCCGCCGGTCCGGCCGCCCCGGGGCGCCGGCACCCGTGCCCGGGAGGGGCTTGAACGCCCACTCCATCCGGGGCTCCACCACGCACCGCAGCACCCGCCGCACGGGCTTGGTGCACAGCAGCGTGACGATGGCGACGCCGGCCACGGTCAGTCCGATCGCGCCCTCCGGCCGGTCCAGCACGGGCGCGTGGAACCAGCCCAGGTAGGTGCCGGTCCGCACCAGCAGGCCGTGCAGCAGATAGCCGTAGATCGTCCCGGCGCCCAGCGCGGTGAACCACATGCGCCGCCCCGGCACCCAGGCGAAGAAGCAGGCGCTCAGGACCACCGAGCAGCCGAACAGGGCCAGGGTCACCACCGGACCGCTCCACCACGGGGCGTCCGTGGCCTGCGCGGCGGCGTTGCGGTAGAACCACGCGATGTCCATGCGGGGCACCGACCACCAGGCGACGGCCACCGCCACCGCGCACACCGGCACCGCCGCGATGCGCGCCGAGCGGCGGCGCACCAGGGAGAAGTGCTCCGGGCGCAGCAGCAGCCCCAGCACGAAGCAGGGCAGGAACTGGAGCACCCGCTGCATGTTGAGGTCGTTGCCGACCGACGGGGCCATGGACGCCAGCGCGGCGATCACCAGGGAGACCGGCAGCGGCCAGCGGATCGTCTGCCAGATGGGCGTGGTCAGCCGCCAGATGAACAGGGCGCACAGGAACCACAGCAGATACGTGGGGTCGAGCAGGCTGATGGGGTGGTCGGGGGCGTCGTCGACGACGCGGCGGTGCAGCGAGTACACCACCTCGAAGACGACGTAGGGGACGACGACGCCGGTCACCAGCCGCCTGACGCGCTTCGGGCTCAGGTCGAAGGTGCGGGAGAAGTAGCCGGAGATGACGATGAACGCCGGCATGTGGAAGGTGTACACGAAACGGTACAGGGCCTCCACGGACCGGTTGCCGTCCAGGATCTGTCCCCAGGCGTGGCCCATGGCGACCAGGACGATCGCCAGGTACTTGGCGTTGTCGAAGAACGCGTCGCGTTGTCTGTTCCGTCGGTTCAGCGAGGCCGTCATGCGACCCCCCGCCGGGTGAACGGCGAGAGGGTCCATGGCCCCGCTGCGGGGGTGGGGGACGAGGCAGCGGAGAACATTTGAGGCACCCTAGCGTTGTCGGTGGGAATCCGTAAAACTCCTGATGTCATTCCTGTATTCGGGTCGTGAGTACTCCGCGAGTACCCCGTATTCCCCGGGACTTGACCCTTTCGGCCAGGTGACGGAGGCCACGCCGACGGTGCTTCCGGGGCCGGAACACGCCCTGCTTGTGGTGGAATCCGACGGTTGGCGCCCGTCGGGGCGCGACGGGTGACCTTGGCCGGTATCGCTCCGTCGGTATGTCCCCGGCCCCATTCGAATTGTCTGCGAACGCGGTGTGTGGACATGGAAACGAAACGGGCGTCATTCCAGGTCGGAGCGCATTTCCGAATTCCCTCGCGGAACGGGAGGGTTGTCCGGCCGCCACCCGGGTGAACGCCGGCCGGCCCCGGCGGGGCGGTTCGGACGGCGGGTCACCTGTCGCATAAGGGAGCCGGGTTGGTGGCACGATGGTGATGTCGGGGGTGTGCGGGCCGTACCCCCCGGCGGGTGCGGACCGACCGAGGGTGTGATCAGTTGTGGCCATTTCGCTGTCAGTCGTACTGCTGTTGGCGATCATCCTGGTGGTGCTCGTCCGAGGGGGGTCCCTGCGGCCGGGCCCCGCGGTCGTCGCCGTCCTCTTCGGCTTCTTCCTCGCCTCGACCGGCATGGCGGACGACATCCGGAACTTCCTGGACTCCATAGCCCAGTCCATCAACTCCATCCGCTTCTAGGGTCTTTCGTTCGGATCGGGCCGGACCCCGCGAGCCCGGCGTGATCCGAACGGGAGGCCCTGGGTCCGTTCGCCCGCGCTGAGAGATGGATCACCCCGGGGCGCCCGGCGGCGGCGTCCGCTCAGTGGTGCCAGGGGTGCCGCGCCGTGCCGCGGGGGAGGGGCGGCGCCGCGGGCGTCGCCGCCGCCCGGACGGCCCGCTCGGGAGCCCGCGGGCCCCGACGGGAACGGCCGTGGGCCGGGCCGGAGGAATCCACCTCCGGCCCGGCCCACGGCCGTATGGAGCGGGCGACGGGAATCGAACCCGCGTAGCCAGTTTGGAAGACTGGGGCTCTACCATTGAGCTACGCCCGCAAGACGCGCGCCGCCGGTCCGTGACCGCGGCACAGAAGGCATCGTAGCGGGTCGTCCACCCTCGTCGCACACCCCCGTTCCCCGCGCGCCCCGGGGTCCGGAGCGGCCCGCTGTGGGGGTCCGGTGAACGGAGGGGCCCCACCGCGCGGGGACATGTACCCTACGTGTCGCACCAGACGGGGTGTGGCGCAGCTTGGTAGCGCGTCCGCTTTGGGAGCGGAAGGCCGTGGGTTCAAATCCCGCCACCCCGACCATCCGGCACCATCCGGCGCCCTTCCCCACCGTCCGACGGGCCCTTCCCCGGCCCACCGGCGGCCGTCCGACCGCCCTTCCGGCGGCGATGATCGCGAGCGGTCGCCTTTTGGGCCGTGTAGTCGCTGCCGTTACTATGCAAGCTGCACGCCCGTGTGTCTCAGCGTCTGAAGTCTCCGGGCGGCGAAATCCGCCGGGCCTCCCAGGTTCCGGCAGAACCCAAGAAGTCAGCCACAAGGAGACCGAACCGTGAAGAGCGCCGTGGAGACCCTGAACCCGACCCGGGTTCGGCTCACTGTCGAGGTGCCCTTCGAGGAGCTCAAGGACAGCCTCGACGCGGCGTACAAGAAGATCAACCAGCAGGTCACGGTCAAGGGCTTCCGCAAGGGCAAGATCCCGGCCCGGGTCATCGACCAGCGTTTCGGCCGCGGTGCGGTGCTGGAGGAGGCCGTCAACGACGCCCTCCCCAAGTTCTACACCGAAGCGGTCAACGAGGCCGAGCTGAACCCGCTCGGCCAGCCCGACGTCGACATCACGGAGCTGAAGGACGGCGAGACGCTGAACTTCACCGCCGAGGTCGACATCCGCCCGGCCATCGAGATCCCGGACTACTCCGGCATCGAGGTCGAGGTCGACGCCATCGAGGTCACCGACGAGGACGTCGACAAGTCGGTCGAGCAGCTCCGCGACCGCTTCGCCGCCACCTCCCCGGTCGAGCGCGCCGCCGAGGACGGCGACGTCGTCACCCTCGACCTGGCGGCCAAGGTCGACGGCGAGGTCCTGGAGGACGGGATCGCCGACGGCGTCTCCTACACCATCGGCTCCGGCGAGCTGCTCGACGGCATCGACGAGGCCGTGAAGGGTCTGGAGGCCGGTGGCGAGGCCACCTTCACCTCCGAGCTGAAGGGCGGCTCGGCGGCCGGCAAGGAGGCCGAGGTCACCGTCAAGGTCACCCAGGTCGCCCACCGCGAGCTGCCCGGTCTGGACGACGAGTTCGCCCAGCTCGCCTCGGAGTTCGACACCATCGAGGAGCTGCGCGCCGACAGCCGCAAGCGCCTGGCCACCATGAAGCAGTACGACCAGGCCACGCAGGCGCAGGAGCGCGTGCTGGAGAAGTTCCTCGACCTGGTCGAGATCCCCGTCCCCGAGAAGCTCCTCGAGGACGAGATCAACACCCGCAAGCACAACCTGGAGCACCACCAGCTCCCCCAGATGGGCCTGACCCTCGACAAGTACCTGGAGATCCAGGGCAAGACCGCCGAGGAGTTCGAGACCGAGACCCGCGAGGCCGCGGTCAAGGGCATCAAGACCCAGTTCGTCCTCGACGAGCTGGTCAAGCGGGAGAAGCTCAACGTCAACCAGGAGGAGCTCACCGAGCACCTCATGCGGCGCGCGGCCTCCTCCGGCATGTCCCCCGACCAGTTCGCCCAGGCCGTCGTCGAGCAGAACCAGGTTCCGCTGCTCGTCGGCGAGGTCGCCCGCGGCAAGGCCCTGGCCGTCGTGGTCGAGAAGGCCACGGTCAAGGACACCAACGGCGAGGTCGTCGACCTGGACGACGAGGAGGACGAGGAGGCGCCCGCCGCCGCGTCCGCCGACGACGCCGCCGAGGACAAGGCCGACGAGAAGACCGAGGGCTGACCCCCGCGTCGCATCTGACCGCCGTACGACGGGCCCCGGGACGACCAGTGCCGGGGCCCGTTCGCATCACGGCCGCGCGGCCCCGGACGGGCCGTGCCGCGGCCCCGGCGCCCCGCGGCGCCCGCCGGGCCCCGGGACCGCCCGCACCGCGCCCCGCGGAGGCACCGGCCGCTACGCCCCCGGCGAACACCCGCTGAACCGGGATGGCGGCGCAGGCCCACCGCGTTAGGGTCCATGAATACGAGGGCAGGGGAGTCCCCGAAGCGGCTCCAGCCCCGCAGGGAAACGTGAGACGGCCCGGCGCCGTCGTAAGACGAGCAGGTGGATACGTGACGAATCTGATGCCCTCAGCCGCCGGCGAGCCCTCCATCGGTGGCGGCCTCGGCGACCAGGTCTACAACCGACTGCTCGGCGAGCGGATCATCTTCCTCGGCCAGCCGGTGGACGACGACATCGCCAACAAGATCACCGCGCAGCTTCTGCTCCTTGCCTCCGACCCGGACAAGGACATCTTCCTTTACATCAACAGCCCCGGCGGTTCGATCACGGCCGGCATGGCGATCTACGACACCATGCAGTACATCAAGAACGACGTGGTGACCATCGCCATGGGCCTCGCGGCCTCCATGGGCCAGTTCCTGCTCAGCGCGGGCACCCCCGGCAAGCGGTTCGCGCTGCCGAACGCCGAGATCCTGATCCACCAGCCCTCGGCCGGCCTCGCCGGTTCCGCGTCGGACATCAAGATCCACGCCGAGCGGCTGCTGCACACCAAGAAGCGCATGGCGGAGCTGACCTCCCAGCACACCGGCCAGACGGTCGAGCAGATCACCCGGGACTCGGACCGCGACCGCTGGTTCGACGCCTTCGAGGCCAAGGAGTACGGCCTGATCGACGACGTCATCGCCACGGCCGCCGGAATGCCGGGCGGCGGCGGCACGGGCGCCTGAGCCGTCCCGCGTCCCGAGCCGACCGCCTCAGCCCTTTTACAGGAGACACTGTGAACGACTTCCCCGGCAGCGGCCTGTACGACCGCCCCCGCGCCCAGTACACCGGCCCGACCGCCGAGTCCCGGTACGTGATCCCGCGCTTCGTCGAGCGCACCTCGCAGGGCGTGCGCGAGTACGACCCCTACGCGAAGCTCTTCGAGGAGCGCGTGATCTTCCTCGGCGTGCAGATCGACGACGCCTCGGCCAACGACGTGATGGCCCAGCTGCTCTGCCTGGAGTCGATGGACCCCGACCGGGACATCTCCATCTACATCAACAGCCCCGGCGGCTCCTTCACGGCGCTCACGGCCATCTACGACACGATGCAGTACGTGAAGCCGGACATCCAGACGGTGTGCATGGGCCAGGCCGCCTCCGCCGCCGCCGTCCTGCTCGCCGCCGGCACGCCCGGCAAGCGCATGGCGCTGCCCAACGCCCGCGTCCTGATCCACCAGCCGTACAGCGAGACCGGCCGCGGCCAGGTCTCCGACCTGGAGATCGCCGCCAACGAGATCCTGCGGATGCGCGCCCAGCTGGAGGACATGCTGGCCAAGCACTCCACCACGCCGGTCGAGAAGATCCGCGAGGACATCGAGCGCGACAAGATCCTCACGGCCGAGGACGCGCTCAGCTACGGCCTGATCGACCAGATCATCACCACCCGGAAGTTGGACAACTCCTCCCTCCGCTGAGGCGGGAGGCTGTATTGTCTGCCGCTCCCCGGCACGGCCCGCACGCGCTGCGCGCCCGAGCGAACCGTGCCGAGGGGGGCCCGAACGGGGGGCCCGGCAAGGTACCGTCGACATAAGGCAGCACCAGGAGTCGCTGGACTCGAACGCGTCCAGGCGGCTCCCAGGCGAAGGGGAAGCACACCGTGGCACGCATCGGTGACGGCGGCGATCTGCTCAAGTGCTCGTTCTGCGGCAAGAGCCAGAAGCAGGTCAAGAAGCTCATCGCAGGGCCCGGTGTCTACATCTGCGACGAGTGCATCGACCTCTGCAACGAGATCATCGAGGAAGAGCTGGCGGAGACCAGCGAGGTCCGCTGGGAGGAACTGCCCAAGCCCCGCGAGATCTACGAGTTCCTGGAGGGCTACGTGGTCGGCCAGGAGGCCGCCAAGAAGGCCCTGTCCGTCGCGGTGTACAACCACTACAAGCGGGTCCAGGCCGGTGAGAACGGCGGTGGCCAGGGCCGCGAGGACGCCATCGAGCTGGCGAAGTCCAACATCCTGCTGCTGGGCCCCACGGGCTCCGGCAAGACCCTCCTCGCCCAGACCCTCGCCCGCATGCTGAACGTCCCGTTCGCCATCGCCGACGCCACGGCGCTGACCGAGGCGGGCTACGTCGGCGAGGACGTCGAGAACATCCTGCTCAAGCTGATCCAGGCGGCCGACTACGACGTCAAGAAGGCCGAGACGGGGATCATCTACATCGACGAGATCGACAAGGTCGCGCGCAAGAGCGAGAACCCGTCCATCACGCGCGACGTCAGCGGCGAGGGCGTGCAGCAGGCCCTGCTGAAGATCCTGGAGGGCACCACGGCCTCGGTGCCGCCCCAGGGCGGGCGCAAGCACCCGCACCAGGAGTTCATCCAGATCGACACGACGAACGTGCTGTTCATCGTGGGCGGTGCCTTCGCGGGCCTGGAGAAGATCATCGAGGCGCGGGCCGGCGCCAAGGGCATCGGCTTCGGGGCGCAGATCCTCTCCAAGCGGGAGCGGGAGTCCACGGACCGCTTCGAGGACGTCATGCCCGAGGACCTGGTCAAGTTCGGCATGATCCCCGAGTTCATCGGCCGCCTCCCGGTGATCACCTCGGTCCACAACCTGGACCGCGAGGCCCTGCTGAAGATCCTGATCGAGCCGCGCAACGCGCTGGTCAAGCAGTACCAGCGGCTCTTCGAACTCGACGGCGTGGAGCTGGACTTCGAGCGCGAGGCGCTGGAGGCCATCGCCGACCAGGCCATCCTGCGCCAGACCGGCGCCCGCGGCCTGCGCGCCATCATGGAGGAGGTCCTCCAGGGGGTGATGTACGAGGTGCCGTCCCGCAAGGACGTCGCCCGGGTCGTCATCACCGCCGACGTGGTCCTCTCCAACGTCAACCCGACGCTCATCCCCCGCGACAACCGCGGCCGGGGCGCCGGGGAGCAGAAGACGGCGTAGCCGCCTTCCCCGGGCACGCGAAGGGGCCCCGGCCGACCGGCCGGGGCCCCTTCGGCGTACCGCCGGACGGCGTCAGAGCTTGACGCGGACGTCCTTGCGGAACTTGGCGGTCAGCTCGGCGGCCTTCCCCAGGTCGGAGGCCTTGCCCGACAGGGCGTCGACGAGGTCGATGTTCATGACGATGCCGAGCGTGCTGTGGTCGCTCCAGATGCAGATCGGCATGCTGAAGTTCTCCGGCCCGACAGCGGGTTCCGAGGAGCCGCCGCTGTCGTTCTTGGCGCTGGCCTCCTGGCACTTCACGATCGCGCCGTCCAGACCGGCCGGGGAGAACGCCTTGGGCTCGCCGACGAGCTTGCCGTCCCCGTCGCCCTCCTTGAAGGCGTTCTTGTTCATCTCGTCGAACATCGAGTCGATGAGCTTCTCGGGGTCATCGATCTCCCCGTAGACCCCCATGAAGTTGATCATCTTCATGGCGAGCGGGTTCGACTCGTCGCCGGCCTGGTACTCGGCGGTGACGTCCTTGGGGTTGGTGACGCCGTACTTCTCGGCCTTCTTGATGTCGTCCTTGTCGAAGCCGCCGCTGTCCTCGGAGTCGCCCTTCTTGTACGTGCCGTCGAGCACGGTGCCGGGCGTCGTGAGCTTGTGGGGACCGTCGTCGGCGATGTCGCTGCCGCCGCCCTTGCCGCTGAAGACGAAGTACGCGCCGACGGCCAGCGCCACCACGACGGCCGCGCCGCCGATGATCAGGCCGGTCCTCTTCCCGCCGCCCGAGGGGGGCGGCGGCTGCGGCGCGCCGTAGGGCTGCTGGCCGTACGGCGGCTGCTGGCCGTAGGGGGGCTGCTGGGGCGGGACGCCGCCCTGCTGGGGCTGCTGCTGCGGGTAGCCGTAACCCGGCTGCGGGGGAGGGGCCTGCTGCGGGTAGCCGTAGCCGGGCTGGGGGGCCTGCGGCTGCTGGCCGTAGGGCCCCTGCTGGCCGTACGGTCCGGGCTGCTGGGGCTGCCCGCCGTACGGGCCCGGCTGGTTGTGACTCATGACGGGGTTCCCCTCCAGATGTTTACACGGTGCTGACATCCTGACGCAGACATGCCTTCCGCAGAGCATCGGGGGCCCCACCGTTACAAAGCGCGCGGGTTTCGGAACAGAGCCGTGACGCCGCCGGGCGGCACGCCGTCCGGGGACACCCGGGTGCCGCGCGGGAAGGGGGCGGCCCTCCGTAGACTGGGGCCCGTGAGTGAGCTTCCCCCGCGTGACAGCAGCGAGCAGCCCGACCCGTCGGAGGCGTTCGAGGAGATCGTCGCCGCCGAGACCGGGCGCGACCCCGATCTCGCGGTGATCGAGGCCGGCAGCCGGACCCTGCGCACCCGGGGCGGTCCGCCCCGGGGCGAGGCACCGGCGCGTCCGGAGGACCCGGAGACCGACCGGGCGCTGCGCGAGGTGGAGGCGGAGCTGGCGTCCCGCTGGGGCGAGACCAAGCTGGAGCCCTCCGTCTCCCGGATCGCCGCCCTGATGGACATCCTGGGCGACCCGCAGCGCGCGTACCCCTCCATCCACATCACCGGGACCAACGGCAAGACCTCCACGGCCCGCATGATCGAGGCCCTGCTCGGCGCCTTCGAGCTGCGCACCGGCCGGTACACCTCGCCGCACGTGCAGTCGGTCACCGAGCGGATCAGCCTGGACGGGGCGCCCGTCTCCGCCGAGCGGTTCGTCGAGACGTACCGGGACATCGAGCCGTACGTGGCGATGGTCGACGAGCGGCAGGAGTACCGGCTCTCCTTCTTCGAGGTGCTGACCGGCATGGCCTACGCCGCCTTCGCCGACGCGCCGGTCGACGTGGCCGTCGTCGAGGTCGGCATGGGCGGCACCTGGGACGCCACCAACGTCATCGACGCGCGGGTCGCCGTCGTCACCCCCATCTCCCTGGACCACACCGACCGGCTGGGCGGGACGCCCGCCGAGATCGCCGCCGAGAAGGCCGGGATCATCAAGCCCGACGCCACGGTGATCCTCGCCCAGCAGCCGGTGGACGCGGCCCGGGTGCTGCTGAGGAAGGCCGTCGACCTGGACGCCACCGCGGCCCGCGAGGGCCTGGAGTTCGGGGTCGTCGCCCGCCGGGTCGCCGTCGGCGGCCAGTTGATGACCCTGCGCGGACTGGGCGGCGACTACCCGGAGCTGTACCTGCCGCTGCACGGCGCCCACCAGGCGCACAACGCGGCCGTGGCGCTCGCCGCCGTCGAGGCGTTCTTCGGCGTCGGGGCGCAGCACTCCCAGCCGCTGGACGTCGAGACCGTCCGCAAGGCGTTCGCCGCGGTGACCTCGCCGGGGCGGATGGAGGTCGTCCGCAGCTCGCCCACCGTCGTCCTGGACGCGGCGCACAACCCCGACGGGGCCCGGGTCACCGCCGAGGCCGTCGGGGAGGCGTTCCAGTTCAGCCGGCTGATCGGGGTGGTCGGCGCGAGCGACGACAAGGACGTGCGGGGGCTGCTGGAGGCGTTCGAGCCGGTCTTCGCGGAGATCGTCGTCACCCGCAACTCCAGCCACCGCGCCATGGACGTGGACGCGCTGGCCGCCGTCGCCGTCGAGGTGTTCGGCGAGGAGCGGGTCCAGGTCGAGCCCCGGCTGCCCGACGCCCTGGAGGCCGCGATCACCCTGGCCGAGGAGGAGGGCGAGTTCTCCGGCGGCGGTGTCCTCGTCACCGGTTCCGTCATCACCGTCGGCGAGGCCCGACTGCTCCTGGGGAAGGGCTGACACCCGTGCGCACGCTCTGTTCTTCGACGCTGATCGGCGAGTTCTTCGTCATCGGGTTCGCCGGACTGGTCGCCATGAAGGACCCGGACCTGTCCATGGGGACGGTCTGGACGGTCAGCGGCATCGCCATGTTCCTGTGCGTCGCGCTGTGCGGCGTGGTGACCCGGCCCGGGGGCGTGGCCCTCGGCTGGGCGCTCCAGATCGCCCTGCTCGCCTCGGGCTTCGTGGTGCCGACGATGTTCTTCCTGGGCGTCGTCTTCGCCGGCTTGTGGTGGGCCTCGGTGCACTACGGGCGGAAGGTCGACGAGGCCAAGGCCCGCTTCGCGGCCCAGGCGGAGGCCGCCGCCGCGCCGGAAACCGCCTGACCGCGAGCGGCCCGGCCGGATCCCGGCCCGGCCGGGCCGGGGAACACCCCCGGGCCGGACGGCAACTCCCGGGGGACGGCCCCGTTGCCCGGCGGGGGACCGCCACGGGACGCCGTTCCCGTCGGAGCCCGGGCCGGAAGCCGTCACCCGACGGAGGCCGTCCGTGGAACGGGGCGTCCGTGGAACGAGAAGACCGGCGGGGGCCGTGGGACGGGGCGTCCGTGGGACGGGGCGTCCGTAAAACGGGGAAGACCGGCGACGGGCCCGCACCCCACGGGACAGTGCCCCGGCCGATCCCCCAAGGGGTCGTACCCCCTACGGGCCCCGCTCCGGCCGACCCCCTACGGACCGGAACCCCGCGACAGGACCCAGGGCCTGGCCGAACCCCTACGGGACGGGGATCCCCTACGGGCCCCGCCCCAGGCCGAGTCCCCTACGGGGCCGGAACCCCCTACGGGACCTGAACCCCCTACGGGACGGGAGTCCCTACAGGCCCCCAGGCCGAACCCCTACGGGACCGAGCCCCACGGAACCCCGGCCCGCCAGGAGCCTCGCGGGCCGGAACCCCGGAGGGAGGGGAAGCCCCGCGGGACCCCCGGGCCGTACGGGGCCGCCCGGGTGACCGGGGGCCGTCCGGGTCCTCCGGGTGGACGTCCGCGCCTGACGCTGCGTGACGGGCGGCGCGACACGCCCGGTAACCTCAGTCATCAGCCGGCACAACCGCACTCCCAAGGAGCCTTCCGTGACCCAGCGCAGCCTCGTCCTCCTCAAGCCCGACGCCGTCCGTCGCGGTCTGACCGGCGAGATCATCAGCCGTATCGAGCGCAAGGCCGGCTGGCAGATCACCGCGCTGGAGCTGCGCACCCTGGACGCCGGGACGCTGGAGCAGCACTACGGCGAGCACAAGGGCAAGCCCTTCTACGAGCCCCTGGTCGCGTTCATGGCGTCCGGCCCGGTCGTCGCGATGATCGTCGAGGGCGAGCGGGTCATCGAGGGCGTGCGCGTCCTGGCCGGCCCGACCGACCCCATCGCCGCCGCCCCCGGCTCCATCCGCGGGGACTTCGGTGTCATCGTCCGGGAGAACCTGATCCACGCCTCCGACTCCGAGGAGTCCGCCGAGCGCGAGGTGAAGATCTTCTTCCCCGACCGGGTCTGAACCACCGGGAGCGGTTCGTTCTGACGGTGCGTCAGCCCGGTGGCCGGGCGGCGGGGCCGGGGCGGTCGCGCCAGCGGCGGCCGCCCCGTGGCATACGCGTGCCGATCGGGGGAACGCGTGCCACCGTTGGCCCGTCTCCACAAGCGGGGCGCCCCGCCATCTGCTGACAATGGCGAAGACCCTCGCGCGGTGCTCGCGAAAGCGCGTCTACCATGGAAGCCTTCACGTCACCGCACCCACCCTCCGCCCTCCTGAAACGCCCTCAAGGGCTCCGGGAGGGCCAGTCGAATCCTGATGGGGAACTCAATGTCGTTCATCGGCCGTGACATGGCTGTCGACCTCGGGACCGCCAACACGCTGGTGTACGTCAGGGGTCGCGGGATCGTACTCAACGAGCCCTCCGTCGTCGCGATCAACACCAACACCGGTGGCATCCTCGCGGTCGGCGCCGAGGCGAAGAAGATGATCGGACGCACCCCCGGCAACATCGTCGCCGTGCGCCCGCTGAAGGACGGCGTCATCGCCGACTTCGAGATCACCGAGCGGATGCTCCGCTACTTCATCCTCAAGATCCACAAGCGGCGCTACCTGGCCCGGCCGCGGGTCGTCGTCTGCGTGCCCTCGGGCATCACCGGCGTCGAGCGCCGTGCCGTGATCGAGGCGTCGTCCCAGGCAGGCGCCCGCCAGGTGCACATCGTCGAGGAGCCCATGGCCGCGGCCATCGGCTCCGGCCTGCCGGTCCACGAGGCCACCGGCAACATGGTGGTCGACATCGGCGGCGGCACCACGGAGGTCGCGGTCATCTCGCTCGGCGGCATCGTCACCGCCCAGTCCATCCGCGTCGCGGGCGACGAGCTGGACAACGCGATCATCCAGTACGTCAAGAAGGAGTACAGCCTCCTGCTGGGCGAGCGCACGGCCGAGCAGATCAAGCTCACCATCGGCTCCGCGTACGACCTCGACGCCGACGAGCACACCGAGATCCGGGGCCGCGACCTCGTTTCCGGACTGCCCAAGACCGTGGTCATCTCGGCGGCCGAGGTCCGCAAGGCGATCGAGGAGCCGGTCAACGCCATCGTCGACGCCGTCAAGACGACCCTGGACAAGTGCCCGCCGGAGCTGTCCGGCGACATCATGGACCGCGGCATCGTGCTCACCGGCGGCGGCGCCCTGCTGCGCGGCCTCGACGAGCGGCTGCGCCGGGAGACCGGGATGCCGATCCACATCGCCGAGGACCCGCTGGACAGCGTGGCGCTCGGTTCCGGCAAGTGCGTCGAGGAGTTCGAGGCGCTGCAGCAGGTACTGGACGCCCAGCCGCGTCGATGACGGCAGTGCTCCGGTTCCGCCGTACGGGACGTTCCCCTCTCGTACGGCGGAACGCTGACATAGAGACAGAACCCCGTCTCCCGGCGGGCCCATACGGAAACCGTCCCGCGCGCCCGCCCGGGCGGGCGCGCGGACACCGGCGCGGAGGGCGCCGGGACGCAGCGGACCACGGGGGCCGCGACCGCCCTGCCGCCCGCGCGGGCACCCCGGGAACACCGTCCGCCGCCCGCCCGCCGACCACCTGACCGCCCCGCACACCGCACACGAAGAATCTCCGACTCCGACGAGGAAGGCACGGCCGCCGCACGTGAGGGACACGAAAGAGAGCCGGCTGCTCCTGGTGCTGCTGATCGCCATCGCGTTCGCGCTGATCACGGTGGACATCCGCGGCGGCCAGGACTCACCGGTCGACGGTGCCCGGCAGGCCGCGGCCAATGTCTTCGGTCCGATCGAGAGCGGGGTGTCGGCCGCGGTCGACCCGGTCGCCAACGCCGTCTCCGCGGTCCGCGAGTCCGGCGACCGGCACGACCGGCTCGCCGCGCTGGAGACGGAGAACGCGGCCCTGAAGGCGAAGCTCGGCAGCGACGAGCGCGGCCGCAGCAGACTCCGGCAGTTCGACCGGATGCTCGGCCTGGCCGGCGCCGGCCAGTACGGCATCAAGGGCGCCCAGGTCATCGCCGTGGGAGCGGCTCAGGGCTTCTCCTGGACCATCACCATCGACGCGGGCGCCAACGACGGTGTCCGGCGCGACATGACCGTCCTCAACGGCGACGGACTCGTCGGCCGCGTCACCACCGTCGGCCCGCGCACCGCCACCGTGCTGCTCGCCACCGACCCCGACTTCACCGTCGGCACCCGCATGGAGAGCGGTGACGAACTGGGCTTCGCCTCCGGCCAGGGCGACCGCCCGCTGCGCGTCGAACTGCTCAACGGCAAGGCCGACGTGAAGAAGGGCGACCGCCTCGTCACCTTCGGCTCCCAGGGCGACAAGCCCTTCGTGCCGGGCGTCCCGGTGGGCACCGTCAGCCGTGTCGACCCCGCCGGCGGCGATCTGACCCGCACCCTCTACGTCACGCCGTTCGCCTCCTTCACCAAGCTCGACATCATCGGCGTCGTCGTCAAGGCGCCCGCCAAGGACCCGCGCGACACGGTGCTCCCGGAGAAGTCCCGGCCCAAGCCCGTGCCGACCGTGACGGTCACCGTGACCCCGTCCGCCGGGGTCCCCGACGGCCTCACCCCCGACGGCCTCACCCCCGGGGGCCGGGTGCCCGACGGGCAGGACCCCGCCGCCGGGGGCGATCAGCCGGACCAGGGCGTCCGGCCGGGCGTGACCGCCCCGCCCGGCCCGTCCGGACAGACCGAGCCGTAGGAGCCATCCGTCCCATGCGCGTCAACCGAATCCTGCTCTCCGTCTCCCTCGTCGTCGTCGCCCTGGTGGTCCAGGTCAGCGTCCTGTCCCGGCTCCACCTGCCCGGCGCCGTACCCGACCTGCTGCTCCTGACCGTGCTGGGCCTCGCCCTGGTCTACGGGCACGTCGGCGGAGCCCTCGTCGGCTTCGGCGCCGGACTCCTCGCCGACCTCGCCCCGCCCGCCGACCACGCCGCCGGCCGCTACGCCCTGGTGCTCTGCGTCGTCGGCTACCTCGCCGGGCTCGCCAAGCCGGAGAACGGGCGGCTGCGCTCGGCCACCGGGGCGATGGCCGTCGTGGTCGCCGCCGCCGTCGGCACCACCCTGCTCTACGCCGGGGTCGGCGCCCTGGTCGGGGACACCGCGGCCCGCCATGTCGGGCTGCCGGGGCTGCTGTTCACCGCGGCCCTCTACGACCTGCTGCTGGCGCCGTTCGCCGTGCCCGGCATCATGGCCCTGGCCCGGCGGGCCGAGAACGACCCGCTGGCCGACGCCAACGCCGCCGCCCAGACCTCCGACATCGCCACCGGCTGGCACGCCTCCGGCACCGGGCTGCGCATCGGCAGCCAGCGCAACGGGCTGCGGGTGAAGGCGGCGCGGGCCCGGGGCGCCCGGGCGGGCCGCATCAAGGGGGTCAAGCGCCTGTGACGACGACCCCGGCGGCGCCCCGCGCGACGACCGTCCCGGCGGCGCCCCGCACGACCACGACCACGACGACGGGGGAGGAGCGGCAGTGACCAGCGCCCGCCCGTCGTCCACCAGCACCCTCGACCGAATGGGCCGCGCCCATGACTAACATTCCGGAGACCGGCCGCAGCACCCGGGTGCAGACCCGGCTCGTCGTCATCCAGATCCTCGTCCTCTCCCTCCTCGGCACCCTCGGCGCCCGGCTCTGGTACCTCCAGATCCGCCAGGGCGACGAGTACGCCCGGGCCGCCTCCGGCAACCACGTCCAGCAGGTCGTCCAGCCCGCCACCCGCGGCTCCATCCTGGACGCCCGCGGCGTGGCCCTCGCCGACAACGAGACCCGTCTGGTCGTCTCCGCCTCCCGCACCGAGCTGTTGAAGATGCGCGACGACGGGGAGGCCGTCCTCACCAAGCTCGCCGGGGTGCTCGGCATGAAGCCCCGGGAGGTGCTGGACAAGGTCAGGCTGTGCGACGCCAAGACCCCCCAGCCCTGCTGGAACGGCTCGCCCTACCAGCCGATCCCGGTCACCGACGAGGCCACGCCCAAGCAGGCCCTCCAGATCCGCGAGCGCGCCGAGGACTTCCCCGGCATCACCGCCGAGCCCATGGCCGTACGCCGCTACGCCGCCCCCGGCAAGTCCAACACCGCCCAGGTCCTCGGCTACCTCTCACCGGTCACCGACGAGGAGATCCAGAAGGCCCAGGACACCGACTCGCCCTTCCTCCGCTCCGACCAGGTCGGCCGCTCCGGGCTGGAGCGCCAGTACGACAAGGCGCTGCGGGGCAAGGCCGGGGTGACCCGGTACGAGGTCGACAACCTCGGCCGGGTCATCGGCCGGGCCGAGTCCGACGCGGGCCAGCCCGGCTCCAACCTCGTCACCAGCATCGACGCCCGCGTCCAGCGGGTCGCCGAGCACGAGCTGGACGCGGCGATGAAGGCCGCCCGGCACGAGTTCGACCGCAACACCAACACCACCTACAAGGCCGACGCCGGGGCCGTCGTCGTCATGGAGGCCAGGACCGGCCGGGTGGTCGCCATGGCCTCCAACCCGACCTACGACCCCAACGCCTGGGTCGGCGGGATCTCCGCCGCCGACTACCGGAAGCTCACCGGCAAGGACTCCAACTACCCGCTGCTCAACCGGGCCACCCAGGGGCAGGCCGCCCCCGGCTCGATCTTCAAGGTGGTCTCCTCGGCCGCCGCGGTGGAGGCCGGCTACGACTTCGACGGCCGCTACGACTGCTCCAGCTCCTACTCCGTCGGCAACCAGGTCTTCAAGAACTTCGAGTCCGCCGACGAGGGCGCCATCACCATCGGGCGCGCCCTGGAGCTCTCCTGCGACACCGTCTTCTACCGGCTCGCCCACGAGCAGTGGAAGAGGGACGGCGGCGCGGACGGCAAGAAGCCGAACGACTACTTCTACAAGGCCGCCCACCAGTTCGGCCTCGGCAAGGAGACGGGCATCGACCTGCCCAACGAGGTCTCCGGCCGCGTCCCCGACCGCCAGTGGAAGCAGCGGTACTGGCAGGCCAACAAGGACGGCTGGTGCAAGACGGGGAAGAAGGACGGCTCGTACGTCGAGATGATCGCGTACGAGAACTGTCTGGAGGGCAACAAGATGCGTGCCGGTGACTCCATCAACTACTCCATCGGCCAGGGCGACACCCTCGTCACCCCCATCCAGATGGCCACCATCTACGCGGCCCTGTCCAACGGCGGCACCCTGTACGATCCGACGATCGGCAAGGCCGTCGTCAGCCCCGACGGCAAGCGGGTCGAGGAGATCGAGCCCACCTCCCACGGCCGGCTGCCCCTCAGCCGCACCACGCTGGCCAGCATGGACGAGGCCCTCGCGGGCGTCGCCACCCGGGGCACCGCCGCCTGGCGCTTCGGCGGCTGGCCCCAGGACGAGATCCCGATGCACGCCAAGACCGGCACGGCCGAGGTCTACGGCAAGCAGACCACCTCCTGGTTCGCCACGTACACCAAGGACTACTCGATCGTCATGACGATCTCCCAGGGCGGTACGGGCTCCGGCGCCTCGGGCCCCGCCGTCCGCAACATCTACAACGCGCTGTACGGGGTGTCGCCGGAGGGCGCGATCGACGCCCGCAGGGCGCTGCTGCCCCAGCCGCAGAAGGGGCTGCCGAAGATCAAGGCGGACGGCACCATCGTCTCGCCCCGGCTGGCCGAGGACCCGGTGAAGACGCTCCGGCCGGCCCCGGCGGCCACCGGCGGCACCACCGCCCCCGGCACGGGCCAGGACCAGCAGGCCGGGCAGGACCAGCAGGCGGGGCAGGACCAGCAGGCGGGGCAGGACCAGCAGACCGGGCAGGACCAGCAGGCCGGGCAGGACGAGCGGACCGCGCGGGACCCGGCCGGGAACCCGCCGGACGGCCAGGACCCGCAGGCGACCCTGAACACCCGGGACGGCGTCAACCGCGACACCCGCCGACGACGGCGGCGCGGCGGCGCACCCGGCGGCGGAGCCCCCGGCGGCGACGGCGCGGGCGGCGGGCGCGGTGCGCACGGCGGACGACGGGGGGCCCGCGCATGACCGGCGTCAACAGCTTCCAGGTCTCCGGATACGGCCCCGAACGGGCCGGCTGGACCCGGCTGCTCGCCCGCGACTCGCTGGCCCGGCGGCTGGACTGGCCGATACTGCTGGCGGCGACCGCGCTGTCCCTGACGGGCTCGCTGCTGGTCTACTCGGCCACCCGCAACCGCACCGAGCTCAACCAGGGCGACCCCTACTACTTCCTCACCCGGCACCTGCTGAACACCGGCATCGGCGTCGTCCTGATGATCGGCATCGTCTGGCTCGGCCACCGCGCCCTGCGCACCGCCGTGCCGATGCTGTACGGCCTGTCCCTCTTCCTGATCCTGCTGGTGCTCACCCCGCTGGGCTCGACCATCAACGGCGCCCACTCCTGGATCAAGCTGCCCGGCGGCTTCTCCCTCCAGCCCTCGGAGTTCGTGAAGATCACGATCATCCTGGGCATGGCGATGCTGCTGGCCGCGCGGGTCGACGCCGGTGACAAGCCGCACCCGGACCACCGCACCGTGCTCCAGGCCCTCGGCCTGGCCGCCGTCCCCATGATGATCGTGATGCTGATGCCCGACCTCGGGTCGGTCATGGTCATGGTCGCCATCGTGCTCGGCGTCCTGCTCGCCTCCGGCGCCTCCAACCGGTGGGTCTTCGGCCTGCTCGGCACCGGCGCGCTCGGCGCGCTCGCGGTGTGGCAGCTCGGCATCCTGGACGACTACCAGATCAACCGCTTCGCCGCCTTCGCCAACCCCGAGCTGGACCCGGCGGGCGTCGGCTACAACACCAACCAGGCCCGCATCGCCATCGGCTCCGGCGGGCTGACCGGCTCCGGGCTGTTCCAGGGCTCGCAGACCACCGGCCGGTTCGTGCCGGAGCAGCAGACCGACTTCGTCTTCACCGTCGCCGGCGAGGAACTGGGCTTCCTCGGCGCCGGGTTCATCATCCTCATGCTCGGCGTGGTGCTCTGGCGGGCCTGCCGCATCGCCCGGGACACCCCGGACCTGTACGGCACGGTCGTCGCCGCCGGGATCGTGGCCTGGTTCGCCTTCCAGGGCTTCGAGAACATCGGCATGACGCTCGGCATCATGCCGGTCACCGGGCTGCCGCTGCCGTTCGTCTCCTACGGGGGCTCGTCGATGTTCTCGGTGTGGGCCGCGGTCGGCCTGCTCCAGTCGATCACCGTCCAGCGGCCGATGTCGGCCTGACCGCCGGCCGGGGCCGCCGCATACCCGGCCGCCCCGCCGACGACCCGGTCGCCCCCGCCCCTCCGCCGCGCCCCCGCCGCTGTGCGCCCTCTCCGCCGTGCTCCGGCCCGCGCGGGCGGGCGGTGCGGAGGACCCCGCGCGCCGGGTTAGGCTGGATGGTCACCCGCCCCCAGCCTGCGACCGGGGGACCCCAGTCACCACACGAAGGTTCCGTGAGATGCCTGCCGAAGCCGCCGAGTCGGTGTTCCCGCAGCTCGAAGCTCTGCTCCCGCATGTGCAGAAGCCGATCCAGTACGTCGGCGGAGAGCTGAACTCCACGGTCAAACCCTGGGACGAGTGCGACGTCCGCTGGGCCCTGATGTACCCGGACGCCTACGAGGTCGGCCTGCCCAACCAGGGCGTCATGATCCTCTACGAGGTGCTCAACGAGCAGCGGGGCGTCCTCGCCGAGCGCACCTACAGCGTGTGGCCGGACCTGGAGGCCCTGATGCGGGAGCACACGGTCCCGCAGTTCACCGTCGACAGCCACCGCCCGGTGCGGGCCTTCGACGTCTTCGGCCTGTCCTTCTCCACGGAGCTGGGCTACACCAACATGCTCACCGCCCTGGACCTCGCGGGCATCCCGCTGGAGGCCCGGGACCGGGGCATCGACGACCCGGTCGTGCTGGCCGGCGGGCACGCGGCGTTCAACCCCGAGCCCATCGCCGACTTCATCGACTGCGCGGTCATCGGCGACGGCGAGCAGGCCGTCCTGGAGATCACCGCCATCGTCCGCGCCTGGAAGGCCGAGGGCCGCCCCGGCGGGCGCGAGGAGCTGCTGCTCCGGCTGGCCAGGACCGGCGGCGTCTACGTCCCCGGCTTCTACGACGTGGAGTACCTCCCCGACGGCCGGATCGCCCGTGTCGTGCCGAACCGCTCGGGCGTGCCGTGGCGCGTCTCCAAGCACACGGTGATGGACCTCGACGAGTGGCCCTACCCCAAGCAGCCCCTGGTGCCGCTGGCCGAGACGGTGCACGAGCGGATGTCCGTGGAGATCTTCCGCGGCTGTACCCGCGGCTGCCGCTTCTGCCAGGCCGGCATGATCACCCGCCCGGTGCGCGAGCGCTCCATCACCGGCATCGGCGAGATGGTCGACAAGGGGCTGCGGGCCACCGGCTTCGAGGAGGTCGGCCTGCTCTCCCTGTCCTCCGCCGACCACACCGAGATCGGCGAGGTGGCCAAGGGCCTCGCGGACCGGTACGAGGCGGACAAGATCGGCCTGTCCCTCCCCTCCACCCGCGTCGACGCCTTCAACATCGACCTGGCCAACGAGCTGACCCGCAACGGCCGCCGCTCCGGGCTGACCTTCGCCCCCGAGGGCGGCTCCGAGCGCATCCGGCGGGTCATCAACAAGATGGTCTCCGAGGACGACCTCATCCGCACCGTCGCCACCGCCTACGGCAACGGCTGGCGCCAGGTGAAGCTGTACTTCATGTGCGGCCTGCCCACCGAGACCGACGACGACGTGCTCCAGATCGCGGACATGGCCACCCGGGTCATCCAGAAGGGCCGCGAGGTCTCCGGCTCCGGCGACATCCGCTGCACCGTCTCCATCGGCGGCTTCGTCCCCAAGCCCCACACCCCCTTCCAGTGGGCCCCGCAGCTCTCCGCCCAGGAGACCGACGAGCGCCTGGCCAAGCTGCGCGACAAGATCCGCGGCGACAAGAAGTACGGCCGCTCCATCGGCTTCCGCTACCACGACGGCAAGCCCGGCATCGTCGAGGGCCTGCTCTCCCGGGGCGACCGCCGGACCGGCGCCGTCATCCGCGCGGTCTACGACGACGGGGGGCGCTTCGACGGCTGGCGCGAGCACTTCTCGTACGACCGCTGGATGTCCGCGGCCGACAAGGCCCTGGCCCCCTTCGGCGTCGACGTCGACTGGTACACCACCCGCGAGCGCTCCTACGAGGAGGTCCTGCCCTGGGACCACCTGGACTCCGGTCTCGACAAGGACTGGCTCTGGGAGGACTGGCAGGACGCCCTCGACGAGACCGAGGTCGACGACTGCCGCTGGACCCCCTGCTTCGACTGCGGGGTCTGCCCCGCCATGGACACCCAGATCCAGGTCGGCCCCACCGGGAAGAAGCTGCTGCCGCTGACCGTGGTGCGGTAGGCGGGGCGGCCGTCCTCCCCCGGGTGGGAACCCGGGGGAGGACGAACGCGTACTCTAGGGAAGAGGACCGGGCACGAGGAGTCCCCGTGGTTCACGGGGGCGAGCCGGGCGGTTCCCGCCGGGTGCGGGGACGGCGCCGCGGTCCGGCCGCCCGTACACAAGGAGAAGTCCCCTGGGCAAGCGACAGCCCGAAGGCCCGCCGCCCGTACCCGCGGTGCAGCGCATCCGACTGCGCTACACCAAGCGCGGCCGCCTCCGGTTCACCAGCCACCGCGACTTCCAGCGCGCCTTCGAGCGGGCGCTGCGCCGCGCCGAGGTGCCCATGGCCTACTCGGCGGGGTTCACCCCGCACCCGAAGGTGTCGTACGCCAATGCCGCACCCACCGGCACGGGCAGCGAGGCGGAGTACCTGGAGATCGCGCTCACCGAGGCGCGCGACCCCGGGCCGCTGCGGAGGCTCCTCGACGAGTCGCTGCCCCCCGGGCTCGACATCGTCGACGCGGTCGAGGCCCGTACCCCGGGCCTCGCCGACCGGCTGACGGCTTCCGTCTGGGAGCTGCGGCTGACCGGGGTGGACCCGGCGGACGCCGAACGCGCCGCCGCGGCCTTCGTCTCGGCACCGGCCGTCGAGGTCCAGCGGCGCACCAAGAACGGTGTCCGCACCTTCGACGCCCGCTCCGCCGTGGTGAGCATGGAGACACGGAGCGCGCCGGCCGATGGGCCGGGCGACCGGCCCTGTGCGATACTGCGCCTGGTTGTTCGGCACGTGACGCCTGCCGTACGACCCGACGACGTCCTGTCCGGTCTCCGCGCCGTGGCCGACCTGGCGCCGCCGGTCCCCGCAGCGGTGACCAGGCTGGCGCAGGGGCTTTTCGATGAGGAGACCGGCGCGGTGACCGACCCGCTCGCGCCCGACCGCGAGGCAGCAGCGACCGCGCCGCAACCGGCCGACGCTCCCGCCGCCGCGACGGCGCCCGCGTAGGGAAGGTCCCGCACAGGGACGGACGTCGTAGCGCCGCCCTCGAACTCGGGAGCCACCTGGGTCGGGCAGCGCACCCACCACAAGACTTTTCGCCAGGCCGTGCACGACAAGGGGTACGGAACCGGCGAGACAAGACACGGATAGCTCCCGAGCGGCGCCCGCGCCCCGGACGGCGGCGAACGCGCATCGCGCGCGCCGCGGACGTCACCGGCGGCCGGCCGAATCGGCCCCCGCCGGACCAGGCGCGGCGCCCGGGAGCCTGACGGGAGAAACCCCCGCATGCTCGAACCGACCGAAGCCACCGAGTCCGCGACCGTCTCGACGGACCCCGCGGCGAACAACACCCCCAGCGACACCCTGCCGCCGCGCCGCCGGCGCAGGGCCGCCTCCCGCCCGGCGGGCCCGCCCGGCGGTGCCCCCGAGGCGGTGGCCGAGACCACCGCCCCCGCAGCCGAGCCCGCCGCCCCGGCCGCCGTGGCCGGGGACGGGGCGGACTCCGAGGGCGACGCCGCCCCGGCCCGCCCGAGGCGCCGCGCCGTGCGCCGTGCCTCCGCCCCCGCCGGGGCGCCCGCCGCCGGAAGCGCCGAGACCGTCGTCGCCGCGGCCCCGGCCGCCGAGGCCCCCGCTCCCGCCGCCGAGGCCGCCGAGCCCGCCGAGGAGGCCGCGCCGCGCCGCACCCGCCGCCGCGCCACGCGCGGTGCCGCGTCCCCCGCCGGGAACGTGACCGCCGCCCCGGCCGAGCCCGTGGCCGCCGAGGAGGACCCGGAGGCCGAGGAGGACGCCGAGGCCGCCGCCGAGGAGACCGCGGCCCCGGCCGCCGAGGAGGCCGCGCCGCGCCGCGCCCGCCGCCGCGCCACCCGGGTCACCACCTCTCCCGCCGCGGAGACCGCCGCCGCGTCCGACGCCGCCCCGCAGGAGACGCCGGAGCCCGCCGCGGCGCCCGCCGCCGCGGAGAGCGCCGGGACCGACGGCACCGACGACGCCGCCCCCCGCCGCACCCGGCGCCGGGCCACCCGCAAGGTGACCGCCCCGGCGGCGTCCCCCGCCGCCGACGAGCCCGCCGCCGTGGCCGACGAGCCCGCCGCCGCCGCGGCCGAGCCCGTCCGCGCCGCCGAGCCCGCCCGCGCCGCGCAGCCCGTCCAGGCCGCCGAGCCCGCCGAGGAGGGCGGCCCGCGCCGGGCCCGCCGCCGGACCGCGCGCAAGGCCGCCTCCGGGTTCGCCGCCCCGCCGCAGACCGCCGGTTCCGGCGGGGCCGACGACGCCCCGCGCCGTCCCTCGCGCCCGGCCGTCGCGGTCTTCCAGCCGCCGGTCTTCGCCGAGCCCAAGTTCCAGTTCCAGACGCCCGAGCGGGCCGCCGCCCAAGCCGCCGCCGAGGCCGCCGGGGCCGAGCCCGCCCGTGCCGACGAGGACGGCGAGGACATCGCGGAGGACCTGTCCGCGGCCTCCCGCCGCCGTCGCCGCCGCCGGGGTGCCGAGGAGGCCCCCGCCGAGCAGGCCCCGGCCGCCCCCGCCCCCGCTGCCGCGCCCGCGCCCGCCGCCCAGGAGGAGGCCGAGGCCGAGGCCGAGGAGGGCGACGACGACCACGACCACGACGACGCCGAGGGCTCCGAGGACGCCGGCTCGCGCCGCCGCCGTCGCCGGGGCGGCCGTCGCCGCCGCCGGGGCGACTCCGCCGACGCAGACACCGACGACGCCGAGGGCGACCACGGCCACGCCGACGGTCACCAGGACGCCGAGGACTCCGCCGAGCAGGGCGAGGACGACGCCGAGGACGACCACGGCCACGACGGGGAGGGCGCGGGCGGCTCCAGCAGCAGCCGCCGTCGCCGCCGTCGCCGCCGCCGGGCCGGGGACGGCTCCGGGGAGGCCGAGGGCTCCTCCGACGACCCCGAGCGCACCGTCGTCAAGGTCCGCGAGCCCCGCAAGGCCGCCGAGCCCTCCGACGAGGTCCAGTCCATCAAGGGCTCCACCCGTCTGGAGGCCAAGAAGCAGCGTCGCCGCGAGGGCCGCGAGCAGGGCCGCCGCCGGGTGCCGATCATCACCGAGGCGGAGTTCCTGGCCCGCCGCGAGGCCGTCGAGCGCGTCATGGTCGTCCGCCAGTACGGCGAGCGCACCCAGATCGGCGTCCTGGAGGACGGGGTGCTCGTCGAGCACTACGTCAACAAGGAGCAGGCCACCTCGTACGTCGGCAACGTCTACCTCGGCAAGGTGCAGAACGTGCTGCCGTCGATGGAGGCCGCCTTCATCGACATCGGCAAGGGCCGCAACGCCGTCCTGTACGCCGGCGAGGTCAACTTCGAGGCGCTCGGCATGGGCCACGGCCCGCGCCGCATCGAGGCGGCCCTGAAGTCCGGGCAGTCCGTGCTGGTCCAGGTCACCAAGGACCCGATCGGCCACAAGGGCGCCCGCCTCACCAGCCAGGTCTCCCTGCCCGGCCGCTACCTGGTCTACGTGCCCGAGGGCTCGATGACCGGCATCAGCCGCAAGCTGCCCGACACCGAGCGCTCCCGGCTCAAGGGCATCCTCAAGCGGATCGTCCCCGAGAACGCGGGCGTCATCGTGCGCACCGCCGCCGAGGGCGCCAGCGAGGACGAGCTGCGCCGCGACGTCGAGCGGCTCCAGGCGCAGTGGGAGGAGATCCAGCGCAAGGCGAAGAGCGGCAACGCCCCGACCCTGCTCTACGGCGAGCCGGACATGACCGTCCGGGTCGTCCGCGACATCTTCAACGAGGACTTCTCCAAGGTCGTCGTCAGCGGCGAGGACGCCTGGCAGACCGTCCACGGCTACGTCTCCCACGTGGCGCCGGACCTCGCGGACCGGCTGTCGCGGTGGACCTCCGAGGTCGACGTCTTCGCCACGTACCGGATCGACGAGCAGCTCGCCAAGGCGCTGGACCGCAAGGTCTGGCTGCCCAGCGGCGGTTCGCTGGTGATCGACCGGACCGAGGCGATGATCGTCATCGACGTCAACACCGGCAAGTTCACCGGCCAGGGCGGCAACCTGGAGGAGACGGTCACCAGGAACAACCTGGAGGCGGCCGAGGAGATCGTGCGCCAGCTCCGGCTGCGCGACCTCGGCGGCATCATCGTCATCGACTTCATCGACATGGTGCTGGAGTCCAACCGGGACCTGGTGCTGCGGCGCCTGCTGGAGTGCCTGGGCCGGGACCGCACCAAGCACCAGGTCGCCGAGGTCACCTCGCTGGGCCTGGTCCAGATGACCCGCAAGCGGGTCGGCCAGGGCCTGCTGGAGTCCTTCTCGGAGACCTGCGTCCACTGCAACGGACGCGGTGTCATCGTCCACCTGGACCAGCCGTCCGCCTCGGGCGGCGGCGGTGGCGGCAAGCGCCGCAAGCGGGCCCGCGCCGGTGCCGGTGAGCACGAGCACGACCACGAGACGGTGGCCGTGACCGGGCCGACGGCGGAGCAGGAGGCGGACGCCGAGTCGGAGTCCGCGGCCGAGGTCGCCGCCGAGGCGGCCGAGCCGGTCGCCCTGCCCGCGCCCGAGTTCACCCCGGACGAGGAGCTGTACAGCAGCGCCGCCGAGGCCGAGGCCGCCGCCACCCGCGGCCGGACCCGGCGCCGGGCGAGCCGCAGGGCGTCCGCCCCGGCGGGCGCGCCGCGGACGGCGCGCGGCGAGGACCGCGCCGCCGACCGGAGCCCCGCGCAGGCGCCCACCGCGCAGGACCTCACCGCCGCCGACGAGACCGGCCGTCCCGAGGTGCGCCCCGCCGCCGAGGTGCTGGCCGAGCCCGCGGCCGTCGAGGACGCCGTCTCCGGCGCCCCGGCGCCCGTCGTGGAGGAGGCCGCGCCCGTCGCGGAGACTCCCGCGCCCGCCGCCGAGGAGGCCGCGCCCCAGGGCCGTACCCGCCGCCGGGCCACCCGCAAGGTGTCCGCGCCGGCCGGTTCGCCCGCCGGTGCCGAGGCCGCCGTCGTGACGGTCGCCGAGACCGCGCAGGACGGGCAGCGGACGGAGGAGGCCGCCGAGGCCGCCCCGGCGGAGGAGGCGCCGGAGGCCCCGGCCGCGAGCGCCGCCCCGGCCCGCCCGCGCCGCCGCGCCGTGCGCAGGGCCACCGCGCCGACCGCGTCCGAGGAGACGGCCGTCGTGGTCGTCCCGTCCGCCGCCGAACCGGCGGAGTCGGAGCCGGCCCCCGCCGAGGAGCCCGCCGCCGAGGAGGCCGCACCCGCGGAGGCCGCCCCTGCGGAGGCCCCCGTCGGGGACGGGAGCGCCGACGCCGCCGAGGAGGCCGTCCCGGCCAAGAAGGCGGCGGCCCGCAAGACGGCCAAGAAGGCGACGGCGAAGAAGGCCGCCACCAAGACGGCCGCCACCACGGCCGCGGCGAAGAAGACCGCGGCGAAGAAGACGGCCGCCAAGAAGGCCACGGCCAAGAAGGCGGCCAAGACCACGACCGCCAAGAAGACCGCGGCCAAGACGACGACGGCCAAGAAGACCGCGGCCAAGTCGGCCACGACCCGCAAGACGGCGGCGAAGAAGACCGCGGCGACCGCCCCGCAGGCGTCCGCCGCCGACGCCACCGACGAGGGCTGACCCAGCCCTCACCGACGAGGCTGGAACCCCAGCCGCCGCCGCACGTGTGGTCCTGCCCGTCCGGGGCGGGACCACACGCGTCCGCGGAACCACCACCCCAGAGGAGAAGAACCGCGATGATAGGCCTCGTGCTCGCGGCCGGCGCCGGCCGGCGTCTGCGCCCCTACACCGAGACGCTGCCCAAGGCTTTGGTGCCGGTGGGTCCGGAGGGTGCGGAGGAGAGCATCACGGT